>CAVCLY010000028.1:0-21935 GCA_963603165.1 Faecalibacterium prausnitzii | reverse complement strand
GGGTCTCTTTTTTATGGTTGAGGAGAAACCATGTCCCAGTTCACAGACATGAGCCACATGGCACACAAAAAAGGACTCGGCTCCTCCCGTAATGGTCGTGACTCTCGCGGCCAGCGTCTCGGTACCAAGCGTTTTGGCGGCGAGACCGTGACCACGGGCACCATTCTCGTCCGTCAGCGCGGCACCCACATCCACCCGGGTGTGAACGTCGGCCGCGGCAAGGACGATACGCTGTTCGCGCTCGTCGACGGCACCGTGGAGTTCACCAAGGGTGCTAAGCACAAGGTCAACGTACGCCCGCTCGTGAACGCGTAGCATACCCTTCATACTGAGCATATGCCGAGACTCTGGGCGACTTCGTCCGGGGTCTCTTTTTTATGGTTGAGGAGAAACCATGTCCCAGTTCACAGACATGAGCCGCATCAACGTGTGCGGCGGCGACGGCGGCGCCGGCTGCATGTCGTTCAGGCGCGAGGCATTCGT
Source organism: Faecalibacterium prausnitzii (assembly GCA_963603165.1). Lineage (GTDB taxonomy): Bacteria > Actinomycetota > Coriobacteriia > Coriobacteriales > Coriobacteriaceae > Collinsella. The sequence goes on along the minus strand of CAVCLY010000028.1, from coordinate 21,452 downwards.
TCCCAAGGGCGGGCCCGACGGCGGCGACGGCGGTAACGGCGGCAGCGTCATCATCCAGGCCGACGCTCAGCTCTCCTCGCTTATCGACTACCGATTCAAGCACCACTTCCGCGCCGAGCGCGGAACGCATGGCCAGGGATCGCGCCGCGACGGCAAGAACGGTGAGGACCTGGTGCTCAAAGTTCCGATGGGCACCGTCGTGCGCGAGCTCGACGCCGAGACGCAAGAACCCGTCTTCGAGATCGCCGACCTCACCCACGACGGCGAGCGCGTGGTCGTGGCCCCCGGCGGCAGGGGAGGCCTGGGCAACACGCACTTCGTGACCTCGGTGCGCCGCGCTCCCGCCTTTGCCCAGCTCGGTGAGCCCGCCGAAGAGCACTGGATCGAGCTCGAGATGAAGCTCATGGCCGACGCCGCCCTCGTGGGCCTTCCGTCCGTGGGCAAGTCGTCGCTTATCGCCCGCATGTCTGCCGCGCGCCCCAAGATCGCCGACTACCCGTTTACCACGCTCGTGCCGAATCTCGGCATGGTTCGCGCAGGCGAATACTCCTATGTCGTGGCCGACGTTCCCGGCCTCATCGAGGGCGCGAGCGAGGGCAAGGGCCTGGGCCATCAGTTCCTGCGCCACATCGAGCGCACGGCGCTCATCATGCATGTCGTCGACATCACGGGCGGGTTCGAAGACCGTGACCCGCTTGAGGATTACCGCGTCATCAACGAAGAGCTCCGGCGCTATGCGTCCGACCTGGCCGAGCGCCCCCAGATCGTCGTTGCGAACAAATGCGATGTCTCGGGCATGACGGATCGCGTTCAGGCTCTTAAAGAGGCGGCACTTGCCGATGGGCATGAGTTTTTCGCGGTCTCGGCGGTGACGGGAGCGGGGCTCAAGACTCTCATGATGGCATGCGGCGAGCGCGTCTCCAAGCTTCGCTCCGAGCTCGCCGTCGAGCCCGAGAGCGCCGAGCCGATAGATTTCGACCGCTGGGAACGCCAGCGCCGTGCCCGCGAGCAGCGCTTCGAGATCGTGCGCGAGGAGGAACATGCCTTCCGTGTGGTCGGCAAGAATATCGAGCGCATGGTTATCCAGACCGACTGGGACAACGAAGAGGCCGTTATCTATCTCCAGCACAAATTCGGTCGTCTGGGCGTTGACGAAGCGCTCGAAAAGGCGGGTGCCCGCATGGGTGACGAGGTGCGCATCTGCGGCTATGCCTTTGAGTTCGAGGGCGCCGAAGAGATCGATGACGAAGTGTTCACCGAGGAGGACGAAGCCGCAGCTGCTGCCGAGTCCGTCGTAGATGGGGATGCCCAAGATGGGGAATAGCCCCTTCAGCCAAAAGCTCCCGGCACTCGGCCAGGATAGCGCAAAGACCTATCGCCTCGGCATCATGGGCGGGACCTTCGACCCCATACATTACGGCCACCTGGTGACAGCTGAGCAGGCACGCGAGGCGCTCGGTCTCGATATCGTGCTCTTCATGCCCGCGGGCACTCCTGCCTTCAAGCTCGATCAGGCCGTGACCGATCCCGAGGACCGCTATGCCATGTGCGTGCTCGCGACGGCCGCGAACCCTTCGTTTTTGGCCAGCAGGTTCGAAATCGATCGTGAGGGCGTGACCTACACGGTCGATACCTTGCGGGCGCTCCGTGAGCACTACCCCGAAAACGTCGAGCTTTACTTCATCACCGGAGCCGACGCCATCCTCGATATCGTCACCTGGCACGACGCCGAAGACATCGCGCGCCTCGCCACGCTCATCGCGGCCACACGCCCCGGTTACGACATCGATACGGCCAAGCAGCGCATCGAGCGCTCGGGAATGCAGTTCGACGTGCGCTATATCCAGATCCCTGCGCTCTCCATCAGCTCTACGAACATCCGCGACCGCGTGCGCGCATGCAAGAGCGTCCGCTATCTCACGTCTGAATCCGTGCTCGGATTCATCAAGAAAAACGGCCTTTATTGCGATAATCCGCCCAAAACGAAAGGGGAGTGCGAAGAGTGATCGACATCGAGAAGGAGTTCAACGGCTCCGAGCGCGATATACTTGCTCACGCACGCGAGCTGCTCTCGGTTCGCATGAAGGATAAGCGCAAACGGTACCAGCACTCGCTTGGGGTCGCCGCCACCGCACTCGAACTGGCGCGCACCTACGGTGTCGATGAGTTCGACGCTGCCTGCGCCGGTCTCGTTCACGACTGGGACAAGGTGCTCGACGATTCCGAACTCGTGGCACGTGCCCTCCATTATGGAGTCGAGATCGACGGCTCTCCGTCTCAGGCGGCACCGCTCCTGCATGGACCGGTTGCGGCACACGAGCTCCCCGAGATCTTCCCTCAGTTCTCAAAACCTGTTTTTCAGGCCGTCGCGCGCCACACCGTCGGGGCCACCGACATGAGCGACCTCGATATGGTCGTCTTCGTGGCCGACGCAATCGAGCCCGGACGCCATGGCAGCTATGCCGACGACCTGCGCGCGCAGGTCGGCAAGGTCTCGCTCACCGAGCTTTTCTTCAGCTGCTTCTCCGGCGGGCTCGTATACGTCCTGCAAACCGGGCGCTATCTCTACCCGACGGCCGTCGATATCTATAATTCTTACGCGATCAAGCAAAGGTAGGTTCTCATGACCGATCAGAAGACTGCAGAGACCGGCGTTTACGCTGAGCCCAGCATGGCCGACTCCGACCGCACGGCAGCAAGCGTCTCGAGTGCGGGCGTCGACGCAAAGGATGTCGCCCTCTGCGCCGCCTATGCCGCAGACGGCAAGAAGGCCGACGATGTGAGCGTTCTCGATCTCACCGCGCTCTCGGATGTTTGCGACTACTTCGTTATCGCGACCGGATCGAATACGCGCCTCGCCGACGCCGTGGTCGACGAGATCGAGGAGAAGGTCGCCGCCTCCTGCGGCGAGCATCCGTTCTCGATCGAGGGACGCGACGAGAAGACGTGGATCCTCATGGATTACGGCTCGGTGATCGTGCATGTCTTTACGCCCGAGGCGCGCGAATTCTACAATCTCGAGAAACTCTGGGGCGATGCCCCTGAGCTCGAACTCCAGCTGGGTTAGCGCTCAGGTCGGTCGTTCGGGAAGCGACGCTGCCGACCAAAACCGACCGATGCCGCGCCGTACTTGGCGCGGACCTCATCGATCGCTACGGAAAGGCCCCTTCTATCGCTCGATTGGGCTCCCCGCTCGTCGACCTCGCAGAACAGATCGGTCTGGATGCCGCCTGCATGGTCGAATTCGCTCATGCCGATACCGAGCAGGCGCACATGTGTGCCCTCGGTCCATACGGAATCGATAAGCTCGCGCCCCACACGGACGAAAATATTCTCATCGTCTGTCGGATGCGCAAGCTTTCTCTGTATGGTCCTGCCCGATCCGTATGAGTACTTGAGCTTGACGGTCACGGTCGATCCGGTAAGGCCTTGCGCGCGCAGGCGATGCCCGACCGATTCTCCCAGTAGCGCCAAGGCGGCATCGATATCGGAGCGGTCGGTGAGATCTTGAGCAAACGTTCGCTCGTTGCTCACGGATTTAACGGGTGCGGAATCGACGCGTTCGCGGACGGGTGCATGCTCAAGGCCCCGGGCGCGCGCCCTCATGTTCTCGGCATTGACGCCGAACACGCTTTGGAGAACCGAAGGATCTGCGCTCGCAAGCGCGCCGAGGGTACGGATACCGCGCGAGGCGAGGCGCTCTTCCGCAGCACGGCCGATTCCCGACATCGCCCGCACGGGAAGCTCGCTCAGAAACGCTTCCTCGGTCCCCGGCAGGATGATGGTGAGACCGTGCGGTTTGTCCTGCTCGCTTGCGATCTTTGCAACCGTCTTGGATGTTCCCAGACCGATCGAGCAGGTGATACCGAGACGCTCCACGGCCCCGCTGATGCGACGTGCCACCTCAACAGGGCTCTCGGAGGCAAAGCGGCCGGGCGAGATATCGAAGAACGCCTCGTCGATCGAAACCTGTTCCACATAAGGCGTCTCGGCCTCGAGGCACGCCATAACGCGATCGCTCATCTCTCGATACCGTTTAAAATTTCCGCGTGTCCACACGGCATCGGGGCAAAGACGTTTGGCCTGAGCGGACGACATGGCCGAATGCACGCCGAAGCGCCTGGCCTCATACGATGCCGTCGAGACCACGCCGCGGCTCTCCGGATCTCCGCCGACGATCAGGGGGCGCCCGCGCCACTCGGGATGATCGAGCATCTCCACGCTCGCAAAGAACGCATCGAGGTCCAAAAGACCGATAGCGCGGTCGCTCCAAGAGGCAAAGAGATCCTCCGGCATGGAGTCAAAACCGTATGTATGTTCGCAAAGTCCCATACAGACAGTATATTCGACCGGCACCATGCGCGCATGTTCTAGTTATGGAGCGCTTGGCAGCACGCCGGTTCATGTCTACTATGTGGATTTGCCTGCGGCATCACCGAAGAAGTTGCTCTCACGGACTTCACCTGCCCGCGCCGTTGGCGTATAGTAGCAAATCGTTTGTTTGTAAGCGCAGCATTATGCTGCTTGGTTGGAGGAGTTTCCTTTGGCAGTCAAGATCCGCCTTGCCCGTCACGGCGCTAAGAAGCGTCCGTACTACCGTGTCGTCGTTGCCGATTCCCGTTGCCCCCGCGACGGTCGCATCATCGAGGAGGTCGGCCGTTACAACCCGATGACCGCCCCCAAGACCATCAACCTCGACCTCGAGAAGATCGCTGACTGGCAGTCCAAGGGCGCTCAGCTCACCGACGCCGTCGCCGCGCTCGTGAAGGCCGCCGGCGAGGGCGAGAAGGTCGACACCACCGTCAAGAAGTCCAAGAAGCAGCTCGCCAAGGAGGCCGCTGCCGCCAAGGCCGCTGCCGAGGCTGAGGCCGAAGAGTCCACCGAGGAGTAACGACCTTGTCCGAGATTGACACGGCCCAGCTCGAGGGCGAGGAAATGCTCTCGGATCGCATCGCCGATCTCGTCGAGTATCTCGTCGTTCAGATCGTCGATGATCCTGATTCCGTGAGTCTCGAGGTTATCGATGAGGATGCTTCCTCTACGATCGAGGTCAGTGTCGCCGAGGCCGATGTTGCCAAGGTGATCGGCCGTCGTGGTCGCACGATCAAAGCCATCCGCACGCTCGCCCGTGCGCTCGCCGCTCGTCTCGACACTTCCGTCGAGGTCGAGGTTCTCGGTTAGCCCGTGCGCGCCTACAGAAATATCGCCCGTGTCGTCAAAACGCATGGGCGCCAAGGGGAAGTTCTCGTAGAGGCTCTGCGGGGGCTTCCTCTTGTTGTGGAACCCGGCATGAGAGTCGCGCTTACACCGCCCGCGCTCAAGCGCGATCGGTTCTCGCTTGTCGAGGAGGTATCGGTCGGGGAGAGGTCTGCGCGCGTCAAGTTTCGCGGAATCGACTCCCTTGACGACGCCGAAAGCGCAGTCGGCTGCTACCTGCTCGCCCGTGAGGACGATCTGGAGCTCGGAGATTTCGATATCGCTTTCACCGACCTGATCGGTCGCGAGGTCGTCGACGAACGCTACGGAGCGCTCGGCACCATCTCCGCGATCATGGAGACCCCGGCCAACGACGTCTGGTGCGTAGAGGGCCCCTTTGGCGAGGTGCTTATTCCCGTTATCGAAGACGTTGTGGTCGATATCCCCGAGTCGGGCGCAATCAAGACGACCGTTATGGACGGCATCGTATCTGAATCGAGTGAGGACGGCTCCGCATGCTGATCGAGACCCTTTCGGTGTTCCCCGATATGTTCGAACCCGTCATGTCGACCTCGATTCTCGGCCGTGCCCGCAAGGCCGGCCTTTTTGAATTCAGAGCACATGACCTGCGTGACTGGACGCACGATCGGCATCGGACCGTCGATGATGCCCCGTTCGGCGGCGGCCAGGGCATGCTCATGAAAGTCGAGCCCATCGCCGAGGCGATCCGAGCGATCTCCTCGGAAGGTCCAAAACCGCATGTCGTGTTCTTTACGCCGTGCGGAGACCGCTTCGATGAGTCTGTGGCAGAGCGTCTTGCCGCAGAGGAGCGCCTGCTCTTTGTTTGCAGCCGTTACGAGGGCGTCGATGAGCGCGCCTACGCTTTTGCAGACGAACGGCTCTCGATCGGCGATTATGTCCTCACCGGAGGCGAGCTTCCCGCCATGGTCGTCGCAGACGCCGTCGTGCGCCTTTTGCCCGGCGCACTCGGAGACGAGATGAGCTGCGTGGACGAGTCGTTCGCTACGAGCGACGATGGCGGCCTGCTCGAATATGCCCAGTACACCCGTCCGGCCGTATTCGAGGATGAGGGTGTGCCCGACGTCCTGCTCTCGGGCGACCATGCAAAGATCGCCGCATGGCGCCGCAAGAACGCCATCGAGCGCACCTGCCACTGGCGCCCGGATCTTATCGAGACCGCGGGTCTCAGCGCCGATGAGCGCGCGTTCGCCCAAGGGCTTATCGCCGATAAGAATGAATCACCGGAGGTCTAGGCGTATTTCGCCGAGCCCTGATAAGGATTGGAGATTGCCTTGTCGCAACAGAATTCCGTATTGAGGAGCATTCTCGAGTGGGTCGGCGTCATCGTCGTCGCGCTCGTGGCGACCTTTCTCATTCGCAGCTTCGTGATCGAGCCCTTCGTCGTTCCCACCGGCTCGATGGAAACGACCATCGAGATCGGCGATCAGGTGCTCGCCGAAAAGGTATCGCTCGAGCTCGGCCAGCATGTCACATCCGGGCAGATCGTGGTGTTCCACAATCCCGATGCGGCCTCCGAGCACGACGTGCTCATCAAGCGCGTGATCGCCACGGCCGGCCAGATCGTCGACCTCAAAGACGGCAAGGTCTATGTGGATGGCGAGGAGCTCGCCGAGGACTATACGCAGGGCCAGTCTTTACCGCTGAGCACGCAGGCGTCCGGTGTTTCGGTGAGCTACCCTTACACGGTTCCCGAGGGCTGCGTATGGGTTATGGGCGACAACCGCGAGAACTCGGCGGATTCGCGCTACTTCGGGCCGGTGAGCGAGGACCAGCTGATCGCGGTTGCGGTCCTGAGATATTGGCCAGCCGACCGAATCGGCACGCTATAGCGCAAAAGAGTAAACTATCGACCGTATTGTCAAAGCTGACGAGGGGATTTTAGAGGCATGGACGCTTCAACGCTTTCCTTCCAGGACATGATCCTAAAGCTCCAGGAGTACTGGGGCTCCCAGGGTTGCGTCATCCTGCAACCATATGATTCAGAGGTCGGTGCCGGCACGTTCCACACGGCCACGGCGCTGCGCTCGCTCGGCCCCGATTCCTGGCGCACCTGCTATGCGCAGCCGTGCCGCCGTCCGGCCGATGGCCGCTATGGCGAGAACCCCAACCGCATGCAGCATTACTACCAGTTCCAGGTGCTCATCAAGCCGTCGCCCGAGAACGCTCAGGAGCTCTATCTCGACTCCCTCGCTGCCATCGGCCTCGATCCGCGCGACCACGACGTGCGCTTTGTCGAGGATGACTGGGAGAGTCCGACGCTCGGCGCCTGGGGCCTCGGTTGGGAAGTGTGGTTGAACGGCATGGAAGTCACGCAGTTCACCTACTTCCAGCAGGTCGGAGGCATCGAGGTCGACCCGGTGCCGGTCGAGATAACCTACGGTCTCGAGCGTATCGCCATGTACGCCCAGGGCGTCGACTCGGTCTACGACCTTGTGTGGAGCTACCTGCCCGACGGCACGCCCATGACCTATGGCGATGTCTTCCTCGAGAACGAGCGCGAGTTCTCGGCCTACAACTTCGAGGTCGCCGACGTCGACATGATGCGCCAGAAGTTCGACGACTACGAACGCGAGTGCCACAGCTGCCTTGAGCGCGCGCTGCCGCTGCCGGCATATGACTGCGTCATGAAGTGTAGCCATGCGTTCAATCTCCTCGACGCGCGCGGCGCGCTTTCCGCGCTCGACCGCGCGAACTACATCCTGCGCGTGCGCGCGGTCGCAAAGGCCTGCTGCGAGGCATATCTCGCGGAGGTCGCTGACAAGAAGAACACGACGGCAACTGAGGGCGAGGTGGCCTAACGATGTCCGATTGCAAGGATTTTCTGTTCGAGATCGGCACCGAGGAGATGCCCTCGGCACCGCTGAACAACGCCGTATCCCAGCTCGGCAAGCTCATCACCACGGGACTCGACGCGTCCGGCTTGGCGCACGGGGAGGTTCGCGTTATCTCGAGCCCCCGTCGTCTGGCCGTGCTCGTCAAGGATCTGGCCTGCGCAACCGAAGAGGTGCACGAGATCAAGCGCGGACCGGGCGTGGAGATCGCGTTCGACGCAAACGGCGAGGCCACGCGTGCCGCCGCCGGCTTTGCGCGCAAGTTCGGCCTCACGGCCGAGGAGCTTGTCCGCCGCGTCGACGACGACGGCCGTGAGTACGTCTTCGCCGAGAAGAACGTGCCCTCGCGAGCTGCCGAGCCCATTCTCTCCGAGCTCTGCGAGAAGACCATCTCCGATCTGCAGTGGCCGAACTACCGCAGCCAGCGCTGGGGGAGCGGTCGCGCAACGTTCGTGCGTCCGGTCCGCTGGATCTGCTGCCTGCTCGGCGATACGGTCGTTCCCGTGCGCTATGCCGACGTGACGAGCGGAAACACCACCCGCGGCCACCGCGTGCTCGGCCCGGGCGACCATACGGTGGCGACGCCCGCCGACTACGAGCGCGTTCTCGAAGAGAACGGCGTGCTCTCGGCTGAACGCCGCCGCGAGGTCATCCTCGAGGGCGTCAAGGAGATCGAGGCCGCACGTGCCGGCGCTCACGTCGACATGCCCAAAAAGGTCTTTGAGGAGGTCGTGAACCTCTGCGAGTGGCCGACCGTGCTCGTGGGCACCTTTGACGAGGAATTCCTCAAGGTTCCGCACGAGATCATCTGCGAGTCGATGCTCACCAACCAGCGCTACTTCCCGATCTACGACGCGAACGGCGACCTCACCCGCGAGTTCGTGATCGTCTCGAACACCAAACCCGAGAACTCCGCGCGCGTGATCGACGGCAACGAGCGCGTCGTGCGCCCGCGCCTCGACGACGCAAAATTCTTCTACGAGGAGGACCTCAAGGTCTCGCTTGACGAGTTCCGCGAGCGTCTCGCCCGCGTGAATTTCCAGGAGAAGCTCGGTAACGTGCTCCAGAAGTCTGAGCGCATCGAGCTGCTTGCCCTCGCCATCGCGCGCGAGTGCCATCTGGGCGCCCAGGTGAGCGCCGACTGCGCCCGCGCCGCGCATCTCTGCAAGGCCGACCTCGTGTCGAACGCGGTCGTCGAGTTCACCAGCCAGCAGGGCGTCATGGGCGGATATTATGCCAAGGCCGCCGGTGAAACTGATGAGGTGGCCGCAGCTATCCGCGATCACTATCGTCCGCGCTTTGCCGGCGATGAGCTGCCCGAGGGAACGGCCGGCTGCGTCGTCGCCGTCGCCGACAAGATCGATACCATCGCCGGCATCTTCGCCATCGGCGAGCCGCCGACCGGATCTTCGGATCCTTACGCGCTCCGTCGTGCCGCCATCGGTGTCATCAATATCCTGCGCTCACGCCTGAAGATCGACCTTACCCCGCTCATCGCCGCCGCACTCGATGCGTATGCCGAGCAGGGTATCGAATTCGATAAGGCCGCTGTCGAGAACGATGTCCGCTCATTCTTCGCCGGTCGACTCGCGAGCATCGCCAAGGACGAGAAGATTCCGGCCGACACGGTCGCTGCCGTGGCCGATGTCGACGTTATCGCGCCCGCCGAATTCTTCGCGCGCTGCGCCGCGCTCGACTCTGCCCGTCAGAACGATCGCGAGACGTTCGAGAACCTCGCCACCGCCTATGCCCGTGCCGCGCACATCGCAAAGGCCGAGCTCGGAAGCGATGTCAACCGCGAGCTTCTCTGCGAGCCCGAGACGGCGCTTCTCGACGCGAGCATCGCTGCCAAGGAAGCGGTGGATTCCGCGCTCTCCGCTCATGACTACGACGCTGCCTTCACGGCACTCGCGAGCCTCCGCTCGCCCATCGATCGCTTCTTCGATGAGGTCATGGTCATGGACGAGAACCAGGAGCTGCGCGAGAACCGCCTGCGCCTGCTCAACGAGTTCCTGAGCGCCTTTGCCCGTGTTGCAAACATCGGCGAGCTCGCCCGCAAGGGAAAGAAGTAACTTAAAGCCGATAAAGCCCCCTTAAGGAGGCTCCGATGGAAAGCTGCCCCGAAGTTCGCAAGATCACCGTCCATGTCATCTCCGATTCGCTCGGAGATACCGCATGCGAAGTGGTGCTTGCGGCTGCGGGGCAGTTCTCTCGGGATTCCGTTCACATATCGCGACTGCCGCACGTGAACGACGTTTCTCAGGTACAACGCTATCTCGAGCCGTATATCGATCGCGAACGACGTCTCGCGGTATTCCACACGATCGTCGACCCGCGACTTCGTTCGCAAGTGCTCGATTATCTGTCATCTCTCCATGTGCGTTCCGTCGATCTGATCGGCCCCTCGATCGCGGTGCTTTCCTCGCTGACAGGCGAGCAGCCCCGAGGCATGGCGGGCACGATTCACACAACGGACGAGCGCTATTTCAGACGCATAGAAGCCATGGAGTTCTTCACCGAGCACGATGATGGCCGACGCGCCGAAGAGGTCGATCGGGCCGATATCGTTATCCTCGGCGTATCGCGCACATCTAAAACACCGCTCTCGATGTACCTGGCCGCGCATGGCTACAAAGTCGCCAACATTCCGCTCGCCTCGGGCATAGAGCCCCCTGTGGCGCTTTTCGATATCGACCCGATGAAGATTTTCGGTCTGCTCTCATCCGTCGAAGTCGTCTCAGGCATCCGCGATACCCGGCTCGGAAGCGACGATGTGCGAGCCGTAGCCGGAAGCTACGCTGACGAACGATCGGTGCAAAACGAGATGGATGAAGCGCGAGCTCTCTATCGGCGCCTCGGCTGCTTTACCGTGCGCACCGATCACAAGTCCATCGAAGAATCCGCTTCGGATATCATATCTCTCATAGAATCAGTAGAGCGCGCTCGTTTATTACGCAACTCAAATCGATAAACTTCTAATAAAAATAGGCTAAAACGCTTTATCACACTTATCTACCAGTGACTTTTAGAATAGTGCCTTCATACTGTATCCACTTAATGAGCCGTTCGCCGGCTTTTTTATTACGTTTACTCGCTTCCACTTCAGCAACATACGAATATTCGTACGCAAACGTATAGTGACCCCACGCGCAAGCAAACGGGCCTGCGCGAAGGATACCGGTTACAAACCGGGAAAGGGGTGCGGTCATGTCAGCAGATAAGCGCGTCTATCGGTTCGGAAGCGATGCGGAGGGTGCCGACGTAACGGAGGGTTCGGCGAGCATGAACTTCGTGCTCGGCGGAAAGGGCGCGAACCTTGCCGAGATGTGCCGGATCGGGCTCCCGGTCCCGCGCGGCTTCACCATCACCTGCCAAACCTGCGTCGAGTACGCATCCCTTGGAAACGCTTGGCCCGAGGGGGCGGTGAAAGAGATCGACGCCGCCGTGCGCGATCTCGAGATTCGCTGCGGCAAGACGCTCGGCGATGCGGAAGATCCGCTGCTCGTATCGGTTCGCTCCGGCGCGCCCTTCTCCATGCCGGGGATGATGGATACCGTGCTCAACCTCGGTCTCAACGACAAGTCAGTCCAAGGCCTTGCGAAGCAAACGCAAAACCCGCGCTTCGCTTGGGATTCCTACCGGCGCTTCATCCAGATGTTCTCGAACGTCGTCCTCGGAATCGACTCCGATCTCTTCGAGAACGCGCTCACCAAAGCTCGACTTATCGCTGGAGTCCGCACCGACGCCGAACTCACCGCTGAGGACCTCGAGGATATCGTGGCTGAGTTCAAGTCGATTTTCTCGAGCGAAGTCTCCGAGACAGAGCACCCGGAACTCGTCGGCACCTCAGGTGCGCCCGAGTTCCCCATGAACCCACGCGTCCAACTCGATCTCGCCATCCGTGCCGTCTTCGGCAGCTGGATGAACGAGCGCGCTTGCATTTACCGCAGGCAGCACGGAATCGCCGATGACCTCGGAACGGCCGTGAACGTACAGACCATGGCGTTCGGGAACAAAGGCGAGTCCTCCGCGACCGGAGTGGCATTCACGCGCAATCCCGCAAATGGCCAGCGCGAGTTCTATGGAGACTTCCTGGTAAACGCACAGGGCGAGGATGTCGTCGCAGGCATTCGCAATACCGAACCCATAAGCGACCTCAAAACCAAGCCCGCTCTCACGTCTGCGGCCCTCGAGCTCGAGAAGGTCTTCCTCATCCTCGAGAGGCACTATCGCGATATGTGCGATATCGAGTTCACGATCGAACAAGGCGAGCTTTGGATGCTCCAGACGCGCGTGGGCAAGCGTACGGCCGCCGCCGCCTGCAAGATCGCCGTCGATATGGTGAACGAGGGCCTCATTTCACGCGAGGAGGCTGTATCGCGCATCGACCCGACCCAGCTCGACCAGCTGCTCCATCCGCAATTCGCAGACATATCCTCTACCGAAGTTCTCGCGCGCGGCCTTAACGCGAGCCCGGGGGCCGCGGTAGGCCAGATCGTCTTCTCGAGCGACGACGCCGTATCCGCCGTCGCGGCCGGAAAGAAGGTCATCCTCGTGCGCTGGGAGACAAATCCCGACGACCTCAAGGGTATGGTTGCAGCCGAGGGCATCCTCACGAGCCATGGAGGCAAGACGAGCCATGCCGCGGTGATCGCACGTGGCATGGGCGCTCCCTGCGTCTGCGGTGTCGAGGCGTTCGAGATCGACGCCTCCAACAAGGTGGTGCGTATCAAGGGGTCCGAAACCGTCCTCAATGAAGGTGATGTCATTTCGATCGACGGTTCCGAAGGCATCGTCGTCGCGGGGGCTGTCCCGCTCGAGACCCCCGAGCTCACCGGAGATCTCGACACGATTCTCGCCTGGGCCGACGAAATCCGCCTTGGTGAGAAGGGCGGCCGTCCCTACCATGTCCGCGCAAACGCCGACAACCCCGACGACGCCGCGCTCGCCCTCGAATTCGGCGCGGAGGCGATCGGCCTTTGCCGCACCGAGCACATGTTCCTCGGTGATCGCAAGCAGATTATCCAGTCCTTCATCTTGGCCGAGGAGGAAGGGGTGTCGAAATGCGCGCTCGAGCAGCTGCTCGAGGTTCAAACCGAAGATTTCATTCAAATGTTCCGCACCATGGACGGACGTGCGATGGTCGTTCGTCTCATCGACCCGCCGCTCCATGAGTTCCTCGATGATCCCCGCACCCTGGCCGCAGCGATCGCTAAACAAGAAGGGACAGGGGAGGAGACACCGGCACTCGCAAAGCTCAAATCGCGCCTGCGCGCCGTCGAAGCCATGAGCGAATCGAACCCCATGCTCGGCTTGCGCGGTGTTCGTCTCTCGTTCGTCTACCCCGATCTTCCGCTCATGCAGGTCCGAGCCGTCGCCTCCGCCGCCGCCCGCCTCAAGCGCGATGAGGGCGTCGACGCACGGCCCGAGATCATGATTCCGCTTGTAGCCATCGAGAAAGAGCAGGAGCAGATGCGCGAGATTGCGGAGGAGGTCATCAGAGAAGTGGAATCCGAATACGACGTCGAGCTCGATATCCCCATCGGCTGCATGCTCGAGCTGCCGCGCGCGTGCCTCATGGCCGAAAAGATTGCCGCGAACTCAGATTTCTTCTGCTTCGGCACCAACGACCTTACGCAGACGACATTCGGCTTCTCACGTGATGATGCCGAAGCCAAGTTCCTACCGCTCTATCTGCACAAGAAGATCCTCGAGAAGAATCCCTTCGAAACGATCGACACGGCCGTGCTCGAGCTCGTCCGCATGGCTGTTGCAGCAGGGCGCGCCGCGAATCCGGAGATGCATTTCGGCGTCTGCGGCGAGCACGGTGGGGACCCCGCGAGCATCCCCGTGCTCTTCAACATCGCCGGAGTCGACTACGTGTCGTGCTCGCCCTACCGTGTTCCGCTCGCACGCTTGGCGGCGGCGCAGGCAAAACTTGCGTTATCTGCGTAGAAGCCCGGAAGCTGTTTGCAGGTGGTCTACACCTCTGTTACATTGCGCTTGAAAGTTGACGCATAGCCTGCAGCTCGTCAGCTTCCGCGGGGCCCGTGCTCGGAACACGGGCCCCATTTTGTATTTTCCAAATGCTCGAAAATAATTCTTGCAGGTCAAACACGCGCGTGTATACTTAGTCGCGTTTGTTCAACTACGTGTCGGCCCGATGGGTGCGGCACCTCTAGAAGAGTAAGGAATTGCACATGGATTACATCCGCGCAATCGAGCGCCAGCAGATCCGCGAGGACATCCCCGAGGTTCGCGTCGGCGACACCGTCAAGGTCCACTACCGCATCAAGGAAGGCGACCGCGAGCGCGTGCAGGTCTTCCAGGGCGACGTCATCCGCATGGCTGGCGCCGGTGCCCGTGAGACCTTCACCGTCCGCAAGATTTCCTTCGGCGTCGGTGTCGAGCGTACGTTCCCGCTTCACAGCCCCAAGATCGCCAAGCTCGAGGTTCTTCGCCACGGTCGCGTCCGTCGCGCCAAGCTGTACTATCTCCGCGACAAGGTCGGCAAGGCCGCCCGCATCCCGGAGAAGCGTTAATCAGCGCAAGAGTTTCCTTTTTGGACTCGCGAGCCGTCCCTCGGGGCGGCTCTTTTATTGACGAATCGAGGACTAGACCATGGCGAATATGACAAGCTCCGCTTCGGCTTCGCAGGTAGCAGGCGAGCTGGCCGGCGCAACCTTCGACGAGATACCCGCGCTTGTTAAGCACTATTCGGAGGACCCCCGTCTGCAGGTGCGCAAGGCGTGCGAACGTGCACAGCGCCGCTACGACCGCGAGTCAGCGGAACGCGGACGTGTCGACGCCATGTACGATCTGATGCGCGAGATGGGCGGAGAAGGCGTCGTCGTGGGAGTCGATGAGGTCGGTCGCGGGTCGGTCGCGGGCCCCCTCACCGTCTGCGCCGTATCCCTTCCCGACAACCCCCGGATCTGGGGCCTCAACGACTCTAAGAAGCTCACGGCGGCCAAGCGCGAGCTTCTCGCCGCTCAAATTCAAGAAACGGCGCTCGCCATCGGCATCTGCCACATAGCCCCCGAAGAGATCGATGGCAAGGGCATGGCGCGCTGCTTGCGAGACGCGGTCAAAGGCGCCGTTGCCGATACCGGCATCGATCCTGATTGCGTTCTCATGGACGGCAATCCCCTGGGGGCCGTTCCGAACGAGCGCGACGTGGTGCACGGCGACGCGAAGATCGCCTGCATCGCTGCCGCATCGATCGTGGCCAAGGTCACGCGCGACGAGATGATGGTCGAGTACGCGAGCGAATACCCCGAGTACCATCTCGCCGAGTGCAAGGGATATGCCTCGGCCGATCACATCGCCGCCATCAAGGAGCATGGGTTGAGTCCCATCCACCGGGTGAGTTTTTGCGGTAATTTCCTGGAGACGGAGCGTCTTTTCTAGCGCATATGCGCACGAGTTCGCACTCGTTTTTTCACGCTTGTGCCGGCAGGCGCACCGCAAGGCGCATCGCGGATAGATGCAGTCAAGCTTTGCCGCACGATTGGCAAAATCGCTCCACAGGCTCATGCCCAAAGCTCTCTTCAGCATCGGAAGGGAGCAGATATGGCAACACAAGACGGCGCACGGGACCCTCAGGAGTTCATCGACGACCTCAACAGCAAATGGGATCTCGACGAGCCAGACTTGGCGCTCCGAAGCGCCAAGTTCGTGAACCGGCTCAATAACAAGGAACTCGGCATGCTCGGCGAGGTTTTGGCGGCATCGTTTATCGAAGATGCCGGACTCACGCTCCTCGAGCGCAACTATCGCTGCGATGCCGGCGAGGCCGACCTGATCGCTTTTGATGAGGATGAAGGCTCGCTCGTGTTCATCGAGGTGAAGACAAGGCGCTGCAGCAGCGAGGTCGATCCCGATCGATTTCCCGAGGAAGCCATCGACCGCAAAAAACAGGCACGGTATCGAAAAATCGCCGCCTGCTACCTGGCACAAACCGAGACCTTTCGCCCCGTGCGCTTCGACGCCGTCGGCATCTATCTCATCGGGGGAAGCTGCGCACAGGCGGTGCATCTCAGGGACGCCTTTATGTGGGAGACGGAGTAGCGATGGGCAACGTCTTTGCCGTGCATGCCGCATGCCTTCGCGGCGTCGAAGCGCACCCGGTAACCGTAGAGGTCTCGATGTCGGGCGGCATCCCCGGCATACAGCTCGTCGGGCAGGTCGACGCGAGCGTTCAGGATGCGCGGTCCCGCATTCGCTGCGCTTTGCGCGCGCATGGATACGAGATTCCGCGCAAGAACATCACCGTCAACCTCTCGCCGGGAGACATGCGCAAAACGGGGTCGGGCTTCGACCTTCCCATCGCGGTCGCGATCCTCGCGGCAACCGGCCAGATTCCGCCCGCGGGCCTCGATTCTTGCCTTTTCGTCGGCGAGATCGCACTCGATGGCGCGGTACTGCCCATCCAGGGTGAGGTCGCATACGCCCTGCTCGCGCGCGACATGGGCCTCGCGCTCGCGTCGGGTCCGGCAACGCGTGCGATGCCTCTCCAGGGCATGAACCGACTCATCGTGCGCGACCTCGGTGGCCTTAAGAATCCTATTGAAGATTGCAAGACCGCCGCCATAGCGGATGCGGAGCCACCACAACCCTCCAAGTCGCTTGACTATTCGGATGTCGTCGGGCAGGAGATGGCCAAGCGCGCACTCGTCGTCGCTGCAACGGGAGAACTGGGCCTCATGATGGTGGGAGCCCCCGGCTCAGGCAAATCGATGCTCGCCGAGCGCATGCCCACCATCCTCCCGCCACTCAACGATATGGAACTGCAAGAAGCCCTCTGCATCCATTCCGTGATGGGCGAATCGGTCGAGCCGCTTCTTTCGCGCACGAGACCGTTCAGAAGCCCGCACCACAGCATTTCGATGGCAGGCCTCATAGGGGGAGGACGGCCCGTCCGGCCGGGGGAGGCGAGTCTTGCGCATAACGGTATCCTCTTCCTCGACGAGCTCGGCGAATTCTCCATGCACACGCTCCAAGCGCTTCGCCAGCCCCTTGAACAGGGGTGCGTGAAGATCGTGAGAGCCGATGGCGCCTACACGTTTCCCGCGCGGTTCAAACTACTCGCTGCGAGCAACCCCTGTCCCTGCGGCTATCTGGGCGACCGGGAGGTCGTCTGCAAATGTTCCGCGGTCGCGATCGAGCGCTACCAGGCAAAGCTTCGCGGGCCTTTGGCGGACCGCATCGACATGATCGTCGACGTCGCGCGCCCCGACCCTGAGTTGCTTGTCGACGGTGCCAAAGGAGCAAGCTCGGCATCGATGAGAAGCGAGGTCGAGCGGGGTCGTGCATATCGCCTTTGGAGAAGCGCGAAGGCCGGTGGCGTCCCCGTCGAGAAAACGTGCGATTTCGAATCGGTGTTGACGGGCTATGACTTCGACCCCGCCGGACAGGAGTGCCTGCTCGAGCTTTCGAGGCGGACCCACTTAACGGGCCGTGGCATTGCCAGGCTCTGCCGAATCTCGCGAACGGTGGCCGACCTTGAGGAGCAGGAGCGCATCGGATGCGACCACGTTCTCGAGGCGTCGATGTTCCAGGGAAGGAGAGATGGCGAATGAGCGCACCGCTCGGCGATTACTACGAGATCACGTTGCGGGACCACCGCTATCCCGCATCCGTGCGCGAGCTCTCCGACCCACCCGAAACCCTCTATGTCCACGGAGATCCATCGGTCCTATCCGAGGCCTCCATCTCGGTCATCGGTTCCAGACGCGCCACTCCCTACGGTCTTGAGGTCGCCCGTACCGTCGGCACACTCGCCGCGGAATCGGACGTCATCGAGGTCTCGGGCGGGGCGCGGGGAGTCGACCAGGCAGGAGCTTGGGGTGCCGTCGATGCCGGCGGCCGGCACGTGATGGTCCTCGGCACGGGAGCCGATGTCGTCTACCCCGCATCCGCCCGATCTCTCATCAAGCGCACGGTCGAAGGCGGCGGGGCGGTGATATCCCCCTCCAGATGGGGAACGGAACCGAGAAGATGGGCCTTTCCCAAGAGAAACCGCATCATAGCGGCGCTTTCGGATGCCCTGTTCGTCACTGAGGCCGGTATGCCGTCCGGCACCTTCTCGACTGCCGAATGCGCCATGGAGCTCGGTCGCGAGCTCCTGGTCGCCCCCGGTTCTTTGCTCTCGCCCGAATCGCGCGG
The DNA here is from genome assembly GCA_963603165.1 of Faecalibacterium prausnitzii. GTDB lineage: Bacteria > Actinomycetota > Coriobacteriia > Coriobacteriales > Coriobacteriaceae > Collinsella. The sequence continues at coordinate 3,216 of CAVCLY010000028.1, read as the reverse complement.
ATCGAATTACCTCATCGCAAACGGCGCGACCTGCATCGTCGACGAGGAATCGATCGAAGTCGCGATATCGAGGATCTATGGCAAATTGAGATTATCCCGAGGAGCCGGACGCAAGCCCTCATCGCTCACCGAGCAAGAGGAAGCCCTGCTCTCGGCCATCGTCGCCTCGCCCTTAAAACCCGATGAAGTCGCCAGCTATCTCAAGATTTCCACAGTCGAATGCCTACGGCTTCTCGCCAACCTCGAGGTTAGGGGCCTTTGCGAGCGCATGATCGACGGACGCTACTCGCCATCAAGAATCTATCTTGGCGCGCTTGCCCGGCATGGTTCACAATAAGGCGAAAACGAACGAAGGGAAGCATCATGGAACTCGGTCAGGTCACTGTCGTGGGTGGAGGCCTCGCAGGCTCGGAATGCGCGATCGACCTCGCCGATAGGGGGTTTGACGTCAAGCTCTGCGAGATGCGCCCCGATGTGAGCTCGCCCGCGCACCATACCGGTGACTTCGCCGAGCTCGTCTGCTCCAACTCGTTCAAATCAACGCGCATCGATTCCGCGGCGGGACTTCTCAAGGAGGAGCTGCGTCGCATGGGCTCAAGCCTCCTGCCCTTGGCCGAGCGCGCTGCGGTACCGGCGGGCGGGGCGCTCGCCGTCGACCGCACGGTGTTCTCGTCGCTCGTCGACGCCGAGATCGCCGCCAGAAGCAACATCGAGGTCATCCGCGGCGAGATCACCGAGATACCCGAAGGTCGCGTCGTCATCGCTGCAGGACCGCTTTGCTCACCCGCCCTCGCCGAGCGCGTGCTCGAGCTCGTCGGGGGAGAGGCGCTCTCCTTTTTCGATGCGGCTGCGCCCATCGTCGACGCATCGACGCTCGATATGGACATCTTGTTCTCGCAGTCGCGCTACGAGGACGCCGAGTCGGGCGGCGACTATCTCAACGCGCCGATGGACCGCGAGGAGTACGAGTCGTTCATCCACGAGCTCACAGGTGCCAAACGCGTCGTCCTCAAGGATTTTGAATCCGGCGATCTGTTCCAGGCGTGCCAGCCGGCCGAGGAGGTAGCGCGCAAGGGCATCGACGCTATCCGATTCGGCGCCATGAAGCCCGTCGGCCTCACCGATCCCCGTACCGGTCGCAGGCCCTGGGCCGCAATTCAGCTTCGCGCCGAGAATCGCGACCGCACCGCCTATAACCTCGTGGGCTTCCAGACAAATCTCACGTTCGGCGAGCAGAAGCGCGTCTTCCGCATGATCCCCGGTCTCGAGAATGCGGAATTCTTCCGCTACGGAGTGATGCATCGCAACACCTTCGTCGACGCGCCGCATGTGCTCGACAAGACCTTTGCCGTTCCGGGCACGTCCGTTCGCCTTGCCGGGCAGATCACCGGAACCGAAGGCTATATGGAGGCCATCGCATCGGGACTTCTCGCCGCATGCAACACGTACGCCGACGCCACAGGTGCCGAGCCCGTGAACCTTCCGCGCACGGGTGCGCTCGGTGCCCTCGTAGCGTACGCGACCGATCCCGCCACCAAGGACTACCAGCCCATGCACGTGAACTTCGGTATCGTGCCGCCGCTCGAAGACGGCGTGCGCCGCAAGAAACGCGAGCGCTATGCCGCGTACTCGCAGCGCGCCCTCAAAGATCTTGACGAATACCTCGCAAGACGCTCCGACCTTTTCGGATCTCGCGCATGAGCGCGTTCGGTGATATCGATGATTTCGTCGCCTACATCTCCCATGTGGAAGGCCTGTCTTCTGAGACCATACGCGCCTACGCAAGTCATCTAGAGGCATTCGGCAGATGGCTCGAGCGCACGGATCGGGAGCTCTCGGTGCTCGAGGTCGCGGATCTCAGATCGTATCTCGCAGAACTCCGTCAAGCAGGCTATGCCCCGCGCACCGTCGCGGCCCATCTCTCGTCGCTACGCTCCTTTTTTCGCTGGCTCGAGCTGGACGAGCGTATAGACCGTGATCTTTCGAGCGCGCTCGCCACACCCAAGCTCCCCGCAACGCTTCCGCACGTCCTCACGGCCGAGCAGGTCGAGCGCCTCGTCGCCGCCCCCGGCACGGACACGCCCGAGAGCCTTCGCGACACAGCGGCCCTCGAGCTCTTCAGTGCATCGGGAGCCCGTATATCCGAGCTCTGCGGCATCGATATCGCGGACATCGATTTTTCAGAGAAAACCGTCCGCTTGCTCGGTAAGGGCTCCAAAGAGCGCATCGTCCCCCTCTACCGACGCTGTCTCAGCATTCTCACAACGTATATCGAAACGGGGCGACCGGCTTTACTCGAGAAGCGAAAAGCGGACGCAGGAGCTCAAAACGCGCTCTTCATATCGACGCGCGGCAATCGCATGTCATCTTCATCCATGCGCGCCCGCTTCAAGACCTGGGCGGCCGCAGCCGGGCTTCCCTCGGATATCACGCCGCATGCCATGCGCCACACCTTCGCAACCGGGCTGCTCGATGGGGGAGCGGACCTGAGGAGCGTGCAGGAGCTGCTCGGCCATTCGAGCCTCTCCACCACGCAGATCTACACGCATCTCACGACGGAGCGCCTCAAAAGCGCCCTGCGCGGTGCGCACCCGCGTTCGGGAGCCTAAACCTCGATGCTCTTCGGCGAACATGCCCCGACTTCACATTTCCCCGACATGGCGCAACCCGCATTTGAAACTTTTCCGCATCCTGCTATCATTCATCAGGTTGCTTTCGCAACAGTTCTTATCACGCACGCGCGGCTACTCTCGACCGTGGTGCCCGGGCTCAGGTAGCACGCGCCCGGGTGGTTAGGGGAGGTTGACCCCGCGCGGAGGCAAACCAGGAGGTAAAACATGGCTACCAAGATCAATATCCGCACTCTTCTCGAGGCCGGCTGCCACTTCGGCCACCAGACCCGCCGCTGGAACCCCAAGATGAAGCCCTACATCTTCGGCGAGCGCAACGGCATCTACATCCTCGACCTCAAGCAGACCGTGCTTGACGCCGATAAGGCTTACACCTTCCTCAAGAACACCGCCAAGACCGGCAAGGTCCTTTTCGTCGGCACCAAGAAGCAGGCTCAGGAGGCCGTCAAGGCCGCTGCCGAGCGTGCCGACATGCCTTACATCAACCAGCGTTGGCTCGGCGGCATGCTCACCAACTTCGTGACCATCCGTTCCCGCATCAACCGCATGGAGGAGCTCGAGGCCATGGTCGAGGACGGCCGCATGG
>CAVCLY010000027.1:0-22243 GCA_963603165.1 Faecalibacterium prausnitzii | reverse complement strand
CCGTGGCCAACTTCTTCTGGAACAAGGGCGGCTGGATCCAGAACCGCGCCTTCACCCTGGCCATCTGGTGCATGTTCGCGCAGGTGTTCCCCTACTTCCAGGAGGAGTCCATCTTCGTGACGCACTCCAACCTCAACCCCAACGCCGCGCTCTGCGTGTCGATCCTGGCGCTCGTGGCCAACATCCTGGCCATCGGCTACATTGTCTACCGCGCCAAGAAGCTCGGCCGCAACCCCTACAAGCAGGACGTCTTTGAGGGAACCAAGGACTGGGAGCAGGCTACCGCCCGCCGCGGCGAGGTCGACTACGCCCATCAGGCATAAGCGACTCGCCTAGCCGCAACCCAGCGGCAACAGCCTGAACCGCAAAGCGGCCCGTCGCTCGGCGGGCCGCTTTTTTGCCGCTGCCGCACAAGCACCACGATGGTGCGCACACCACGTCACGGTATGCGCGCCGCGGCGCGGCAAGCTCTATCGCCTAATGCAAAAACCGCAGGCAGCTCAGACGAGTTGCCTGCGGTTTCTCGGTTTTAGACACGGTGCCCAAAGCGCTTTATAGAGCGCGAGAGGCGCGGTAAGCCGACTTGTAGGCAGCATCCCGCCCGGGGACTCAGGCGCTTTTCGAAAGAGGGCAGGCAAGCCGCACACATACGGGCAGCTCCCGTTGCCCACACATCGCTGCGTCTCAGCGTATCTTGCATCAGAGGGATGCAGAGCCGCTCGCTCCCCTACCGCCAAGGGTCGGGCGAAAAGAGCGGCTCGGACTCAGGGCGGCGATCGGAATAGGGATCGTAGCCATCGTCGTCCTCGTTCTCCGCGCGGATACACGGGTCGGCCGGCTCCGGCACAGACTTCGTGGCACGCGCATCTACGATCTTGCGCTCTTCCCGTTTGCTCTGGTCCATAGCATCCTCCTTTTACACACCGCCACATCCTAGCATGCAGGTTGAACGTACGCCTTTTGAGGGATTAAACGGGCGCGCGTGGGCGATAATGGGTCTGTATCTGCTTTGAAACGTCTACGGGGAGCACTTCTCATGTCAAGCAACCGCAAGTGGCTCAAGATCTGCAGCTTTGCGCAGTTCATCCTGGCCATCGCAGCATTCATCATCGCCTTCATCGCCGCCCAAGGCGTCGCCGACCCGGGCGCCGACGCCGATCTGGCCGAGATCGTCCTGCTCTGGCTCGACAAGGTGCTCTATGTGGCCCTCGGCATCTTGAGCATCGCCGACTCCGTCATGGGCATCCACGGCGCCAACCGCCCGAGCGCGCTCGGCAGCCATCGCCTGGTGGCCATCCTCGCCGCCGTCGTCGGTGTCGTGACCTGCGTTGTCTCGGGCGCAGGCGCGGCCCTTGCCGTCATGCCGGCCATCGCCGCCGTCGTGGCCCTCATCGCCGCCGTGCTCGACACCAAGGTACGCAAGGAGCTCGATCGCTAAGGACGATGCAGCTCGGGCGATCGCGACAAACCACCCGATCGCTCCCAGACATTGACCTCGCCAAGAGAACGGTCGCCCTGTCGAAGTAACCGACAAGGCGACCGTTTTTGTTGAGTACCGAAGAATTTCGACGACCACTCGGGCTTCAGAGCGCCCCGCCCTCCGCCGTCCGTCCCGCACGGTCGCGGGGCTCGGCGCTACCGATAGGGCCCGGAGCATGGGTCCTCGGCAAAGCCCGCTCCCTACGCGAACACGCACTTTTTGAGACGGTCCATGGCCTCGACCACGCGCGCATGCGGGAGAGCCACGTTCATGCGGATATGGCAGGACCCGTGGAACGGGCGGCCGTCTTGCCAGAGCACGCCAACCTCAAAGCCGCGGTGCAGCAGCTCATCGAGCGAAATGCCGTGTGCTTCGCAGTAGCCCGTGCAATCCAAAAAGAGCATGTAGGTGCCCTCGGGCTCGCGCGCGCTCACGCCCTCAAAGGCATTCACGCACGAGCAGGCATAGCGCACGTTCTCGGTAAGCACCGCGCGCAGCTCATCCACCCAGGCGGCTCCTTCCTCGCTATAGGCGCCGACGAGCGCATGCATGGAGAGCACGTTCATGCCGTTGTAGCAGGTGGCTGCGGCCTCGGCGCCCATGCGGCGGCGGAGCGAGTCGTTGTAGACCACGTGGTAGCTCCCCACAAGGCCCGCCAGGTTAAAGGTCTTGGACGGTGCATAGAGCGCGATCGTGCGCTGGCGCGCATCGGCCGACACGCTCTGCGTGGGCACATGCTTGCGGGACCCGAGCGTAAGGTCGCTCCAGATCTCGTCCGAGACCACCATCACATCCAGGCGGCGCGCCATATCCATGAGCGCCTCGATCTCGGCGCGCTCCCACACACGGCCGGCGGGGTTATGCGGCGAGCAGAACACGAGCGCACGGATATCGTTTGCACGGATCTTCTCTTCCATATCGGCAAGGTCGAGGCGCAGCACGTTCTGCTCGTCGGGCACCAGCTCGCTCGTGACGATGTGGTAGCCCGCGCCCTCGATGGCATGGGTAAAGCCGATATAAGTCGGCGCGTTCACGAGCACCTTGTCGCCCCGCGCGCAGATAGCGCCGAGCGCGCTCACCAGGCCGCCGAGCACGCCGTTCTCGTAGCCGATGTGCTTGGGCTCGAGTCCCTCCACGCCGTTGCGCTCCGTCTGCCAGCGGATGATCGACTTAAAGTACGCCTCGCTTGGGTCGAAGTAGCCGTAGAGCGGATGCTCGATACGCGCGGCGAGCGCCTCGGTCACCGAAGGTGCCGTGGCAAAGTTCATATCGGCCACCCACATGGGGATCACGTCGAACCCCTCCTTGGGCTGCCACTCGGGCCTTTTGGCCACGGCATCGATTGCCAGCGCATCCTTGCCGGCGCGGTCGTACACAGTCGAAAAATCAAACGGCATCGGAGTCTCCTCGGCTCGCTCCCATCGGGCTTGGAACATGATACGCCCCGTTTGCGCCCCGGCGCTCCGTGCCCCTACGCAAATGCCGTGCCTCGGCCGGCAAAGCGACCTTTGCAGCTCGCGCGCAACGCCCGCATGGGGTCCTTAGGATCCAAGCGCCGAGAGCCAACGGACCCGCAAATCAGAAATACCATACTCGTATGGTATTCACGCGCATCGGCCCGCCCGCAATGAGCGCACCCCACCGCAGACCGGCATCTCATCTCATCTCGATACACAAAAGGAGCGACGACTCTCCCGAGCCGCCGCTCCCCTATCTCGCCCGCAGGCTGCATATCTCGGGCAAAAATCACCCGCTACGCGCACCGGAGTATTTATGCCTCGTCGGGCACCTCGTAGGTCGCATCTGTGCCCGCGTCCGTGGTCACCACCAGGTCGTTGTCCACGTTCACATCGAGGCTGATCTGGTCGCCCTCGTGCACCGCGCCGTCGATGATGGCCACCGCGATGGCGTCGACCACCTCGCGCTGCACCAGGCGCTTGAGCGGGCGCGCGCCGTAAACCGGGTCGAGGCCGCCCACCGCGAGCATCTGCTTGGCCGCAGGCGTGATCGCAAGCGTCATGCGCTCCTTGGCCAAGCGCTCGCGCACGTCGGCGAGCTGGATATCGACGATCTTCTCGATCTGCGCCATGCCGAGCGGCTGGAACACCACGATATCGTCGATACGGTTGAGGAACTCGGGGCGGAACGTCTTGGCCATGGCGTCGTCGATCTGGCGGCGCATCTCCTCGTCGTCCTTGCCCGCAAGCTCGGCGATCGCGCTCGAGCCCACGTTGCTCGTCATGATGATGATCGTGTTCTTAAAGCTCACCTGACGACCCTGGCCGTCGGTGAGGCGGCCGTCGTCGAGCACCTGCAAAAGCACGTTGAACACGTCGGGGTGCGCCTTCTCCATCTCGTCGAGCAGGATGACGGAGTACGGACGCCGGCGCACGGCCTCGGTGAGCTGGCCGCCCTCGTCGTAGCCCACGTATCCCGGGGGCGCACCGATGAGGCGCTGCACGCTGAACTTTTCCATGTACTCCGACATGTCGATGCGCACGAGCGCACGCTCGTCATCGAACAGGCACTCGGCGAGCGCCTTGGCGAGCTCGGTCTTGCCCACGCCGGTCGGCCCCAAGAAGAAGAAGCTGCCGATGGGTTTATCGGGATCAGAGAGCCCGGCGCGGCTGCGACGCACGGCTGCGGCCACGGCGGAAACGGCCTCGTCCTGACCGATCACGCGCTTGTGCAGCTCGTCCTCAAGACCCTTGAGCTTGTCGAGCTCGCCCTGCATCATCTTGGCCACGGGCACGCCGGTCCAAGCGCTCACGACCTCGGCGATCTCGTCGGAGGTCACCTGCTCGTTGAGCGCGTTCTCGCCCTCTTTCTGCTCGTTGAGCGCGGCCTCGGCGGTCTCGATCTCTTGCGTGAGACCGGGAATCACGCTAAAGCGCAACTCGGAGGCGCGGGCGAGGTCGCCGTCGCGCGTGGCGCGCTCCTCCTCGCTCTTGGCGTCGTCGAGCTTGCTCTTGAGCTCCTGCACATGGTCGATGGCGTTCTTCTGGTTGAGCCAACCGGCCTTTTGCACGTTGAGCTTTTCCTGCACCTCGGCGATCTCTTGGCGCAAAGCCTCAAGGCGCTCCTTCGACGCATCGTCGGTCTCCTTCATGAGCGCCTGCTCCTCGATCTGGAGCTGCGTGAGCTGACGCGTGACGGCGTCGATCTCGACCGGCATGGAGTCGAGCTCCATGCGCAGACGGCTCGCGGCCTCGTCCACCAGGTCGATGGCCTTGTCGGGCAAAAAGCGATCGGAGATGTAGCGGTCCGAAAGGTCGGCTGCCGCCACGAGCGCGCCGTCAGTAATGTGCACGCCGTGGAAGATCTCGTACTTCTCTTTGAGTCCGCGCAGGATCGAGATGGTGTCCTCCACCGTGGGCTCGCTCACCATGACCGTCTGGAAGCGACGGGCGAGCGCGGCGTCCTTCTCGATGTACTTGCGGTACTCGTCGAGCGTGGTGGCGCCGATGGCGTGGAGCTCGCCGCGGGCAAGGGCGGGCTTGAGGATGTTGCCCGCATCCATGGAGCCCTCGCCGGCACCAGCGCCCACGATCGTATGAAGCTCGTCGATAAAGAGGATCACCTTGCCGTCGGCCTTCTCGACCTCTTTGAGCACGGCCTTAAGACGATCCTCGAACTCGCCTCGGTACTTGGCGCCGGCCACGAGGGCGCTCATGTCGAGCTCGATGAGGTCGCGGTCGCGCAGGGTCGAGGGCACGTCGCCCGCGACGATGCGCTGCGCGATGCCCTCCACGATGGCGGTCTTGCCCACGCCCGGCTCGCCGATGAGCACGGGGTTGTTCTTGGTGCGACGGCTCAACACCTGAATGGTGCGGCGGATCTCGTCGGTACGGCCGATCACCGGATCGAGCTTGCCGGCGCGCGCGAGATCGCAGATGTTGCGGCCGTACTGCTCGAGCGCCTCGAACTGCGGCTTGCCGTCGGCCGAGGTCACGCGGTCGTCGCCACGGAGCTCGGTGTAGACCTGCTCAACGCGATCCTTGGTGGCACCGGCGTCCCTGAGAATGCGCCCGGCCTCGTCCTTGCTCTCGGCAAGCGCCATGAGCAGGTGCTCGGTCGTCACAAAGCTGTCCTCCATCTTGGAGGCCTTTTTCTCGGCGGCGTTGAGCACGCGCACGAGCTCGTTTGAAAGCCCGATCTGCCCGGCATCGCCCGAAACCTTGGGCGCCGCCTCCACGGCCTCGCGCACGGTCGACGCGAGCTGCGCCGGGTCGGCCCCGATGCGCTCGATGATCACGCCGATGTTGCGCTCCGATGCCGCGAGCAGGGCCGAGAGCAGGTGGATCGGCTCCACGCTCCCCGCCTGGGCATCGGACGCGATACCCATGGCCGTCTGCAGCGCCTCGCGCGCCGTCATGGCCAGCTTATCGATTCTCATACCATCACCTCTCTTGGGTGTTGCCGCGCACAAAGCGCAGCAGCCGCCCTCCGGGGCGGCACGTGTCTGTTCGAGAGGTATTATTGCCCGCCAGCCAGCGGACTATACACAAATCTAAGTGTCTCTGTATAAGATTTTCTCAGTTCTTAGAGAGAAGGAACGCACGAGCGCGGCGGTGCCGGTCGCCAAAAGAAACGGACGGGCCGCAGCAACGCTTGGCGACACCAACAGCCCTGCGTAACAAAGGGCGCGGCGGCGTCATCCATGCAATCCTGCCGAACGCACGGTGGCGCAGCTCAGCAAAAGCGGCCGATCGGCAACCGAGGCAGGGCAAAGCCTAGCCGCACGGACAGGCTTCACAAAACCAATTTTCTAGCCCAGTGCCTCTTTAAGCGCCGCAACCGTGGCCGCATGCTGCTCGCGCACCGGAACCGCAAGTTCTTCTGCACCGGCAAACGAGCCCCCACGCAGCGACTCGGTGAGCGTCGACGCCGGCTCAAAGACGTTCGAGAAACCGAGATTTTGAGCCACGCCCTTGAGCGTGTGCGCCGCTCGGAACGCGCTCTCGGCATCGCCGGCGGCAAGCGCGTCCTCGAGCTGCGCCATGCTCGGATCCTCCAGGAACTTGCCCGCAAAACGCGCGACCATATCGTCGCTGTCCATCAAACGGTGGAACACGTCGTCGTAATCGGCGCCGATGCTCTCGTATGCCTCGCGTAGGGTGCTCATCTCAAAGCCTTTCGATAAAAATCCGGTGCGTCGTATCGATGCTCGGCACGCAAGCGCATCTCACCAAGCGCTCGCGCCCGCCTTAACTTCTGAATTCGTCAAGGAGATGGGGGGGGTTAGTTCCGGCGTCGATAGCCCCGCGTATACGGTCCTTAACAGCGAGCAAGCACTCGATCAGCAGCGGGTTGAACTGCCCGCACTCGCCGTCCACAAGCATGCAGATCGCCTCGTCGTGCGGGAACGCGGCCTTGTACACGCGCTCGCTCGTGAGCGCATCGTAGGCATCGGCCAAGCTCACGACCTGCGCCTCTATGGGAATCGCGTCGCCCACCAGCCCGTCGGGGTAGCCGCCGCCGTCCCAGCGCTCATGATGCCAACGGCAGATGGTGCGTGCCGTGGCGATGATGCCGTTGTCGTCGTAGCGGTCCATCTTGTCGAGCATGTCGGCGCCTAGGGTGGTGTGCGTCTTCATGATCTCGAATTCCTCGGCCGTGAGCTTGCCCGGCTTGTTGAGGATGTCGTCGGGAATCGCCATCTTGCCCACATCGTGCAGGGCGCTCGCCATCGAGATCATGCGGCGCTCGCGCGCACCCAGGCCGTAGCGGTCGGTCTTTTGCACCAGCGCCTCGAGCAAGAGCCCCGTGATGATGTCGAGATGGCGCACATGCGCACCGCTCTCGCCGTTACGGAGCTCCATGGCCCCCGCGAGCAGGTCGATGAGCAGCCGCGAATCGCGCTCGCGCTCCTCGTACTGCCTTGAGAGCAGGTTCGTGAGCCGACGCTGGCGCGCATAGAGGCGGATGGTGTTGCTCACGCGGTGACGCACCACGCGCATGTCGAACGGGCGCGGCACGAAGTCGCTCGCCCCCATCTCGAACGCGCGCAGCACCACGTCCTCGTCCTTTTCGGACGAGATCATGACCACGGGGATGTCCTCGATCCAGCCCTCCTCCGACATGCGGGCGAGCACATCGAAGCCGCTCATACCTGGCATGACGATATCGAGCAGCACGACCGAGATGTCCTCGCCATGGACCTGCAGGCGCTCGATGCCCTGCTCGCCGTTCTCGGCCTCGATGATGTCGTAGCTGTCCTCGAGCATCTGCGTGAGGCTCCAGCGGTTGGAGCTCGAATCGTCCACGATGAGCACGAGCGGTTTGTCGTTCGCAGGGCGAGATTGATGGTTCTCGTCGGTGATCACGGTGCCGCGTTTGCGCTTGGCCTCGTACATAAGGCGATCGGCCTTGCGCACGGCCTCCTCGACGGTCTGCCCGCCGGTCATGGTGCCGCCCACGCTCACGGTAAGGTGCACGCGCGCATGGTCGGAGACCACGGTCTGCGAGACCTTGGAGGCTACCTCGCGCAGGCGCTGGCCCAGTATCTCGGATTCAACACCCGGCATGACGAGCAGAAACTCATCGCCCCCGGTACGCACGATGAGGTCGCAGGCGCGGATGGCCTTTTTCATGCAGCCGGCAACCGCTTTGAGCGCCTCGTCTCCCACGTGGTGGCCGTGCGTGTCGTTCACGAGCTTAAAGTCGTCAAGGTCGAGCACGGCAACGCCGGCATCGATGCGCTCATGGCGCAGATTCTCCTCGTAATAGCGGCGGTTGTAGACGCCGGTCAGGACATCGCGATAGAGCAGCTCGCGCTCGCTCATCTCGTCACCGGACACATTGAAGGGCTGGGCATAGAGGATCACGCGCGGCTCGCCCTCCACCTCCACATAGCGGGCCGTGGCCATGTGGCGCGTGTCGCCCATGCGGAGCATCTCGGTGGCATCGGCGCGCGTGGTGAGCACCTCCTCGCACACCAGGCGCATGCAGGGGCAATCGGAGCCGCAGAGCAGACAGAACGATTCGTTCTCGATGGCCTCCTTGTCGAGCAGGCGCACCACCGGGTAAAGATCGCGGTAGCGGTTGAGCTCGGCCTCGGCCTCGGGCAGCGTGAGCCGTACCAGAGAGCTCGTCTCGGTTCCGCAGCAAGTGTCCCCGTCCCCACCGTCGGCTTCGACAGCGCGGCCGGTCGAACCACGTTCGACCTTTCCCGTGAATCCGCCAACCGTCAGACTCACTTCGCTTTCAGCGGAGTTCGTGTCCATCGACTACCCCCGTGTTTCCATACCTGCCGCTCTCGGAGCAACACGCTTTACAGCAAGCCGTTTTATCGTACCCCCCGCAAAACCGTTTGCACACCCGCTTTTACCGACGCCCCGAATTAATTGCCCCGATCAACGCGTTAGGGGTCTATCGAGCGTAAAATCCCGCGCATGAATCCACATTAGCGACGCAGCAGTCGACCGAGCGCCCAAGTGAGCTTACCGGCATCGAGCGGCTTCGAGATATGCTGGTCCATGCCGGCCTCGGCGGCCTTTATGCGATCCTCGGCAAAGGCGTTGGCCGTCATGGCGATGATAGGCAGGTCGGCGTCGGTACGACCCGTCGCCCGTATCTTGCGCGTGGCTTCGTAGCCGTCCATCACGGGCATCATCACGTCCATGAGGATGGCGTCGAAGTGCCCCGGCTCGCTCGCGCGGAACCTATCGAGCGCCTCTTGCCCGTTCTGCGCGAGCTCCATCGTGGCACCCGCGCTCTCGAGCACAAATGCGGTGATCTCGGCATTGAGTTCGTTGTCCTCGGCAACCAGGATGCGCACGCCCTCGAGCGAAACCTCGTCCTCGGCATCTTCCTCACGAAGAAGCCCCTCGCCTTCGCAGATCTCGAACGGCAACTCGATCACGAACGTGGTACCCTCGCCCTGCTTGCTCGAAAAGCTGATGATGCCGCCCATGACCTCGACCAAGCGCTTGGTGATGGACATGCCCAGACCCGTTCCGCCAAAGCTCGTCTGCTCAGCCACGCCCTCCTGGGCAAACGGCTCGAACAGGTGCTTTTGGAACTCCTCGCTCATGCCGATGCCCGTATCGGCAAAAACGAAGGTATAGGTCGCACGCTCGCCGTCAAAACCGTTCTCGCGCACGCTCACCGCTAGGCTGCCTCCGTTGCGGTTGTACTTGACGCCGTTGCTCACGATGTTGAGGATCAGACGATGGACGGTGGTCGGGCTGCCAACGACCCACGGATGCGCAAGCTCGGTGGTATCGAGGCTCAGGCTCACGTTCTTCTCGTCTGCCAGGCGCTCCACCACCGAGAGTGCGGACTCGAGCGAATCGAGCAGGTTGAGCGGCTCATGGCTCAGGCTCACCGTGCCGCTCTCGAGTTTGCTCATGTCGAGGACCTCGTTCACCAGATCGAGCAGCGTACCCGAGGCGCTGCGGATCTTGGAGCGGCACTCGGCCTGTTTGTCGAGGTCGCTCGCGTTGGCGTCGCCGATCTCGACCATGCCGATGATGCCGTTGATGGGCGTGCGGATGTCATGGCTCATGCGCTGCAGAAATTCGGTTTTGGCGCGGTTGGCGCTCTCGGCCTCGTCGCGCGCCACGCTCAAGAGCTCGTTGAAGTCGCGCTCGGTAGCCAGACGCTGCGCCAGATACTCGCGCTCGGTCAAACGGCGCACGTAGGCGAGCACGCCCACCAGCACACAATAGGCCGCAAACGCCAGCCCCTCGGCCGTAAGCACGCTCATGACGACGCTCGTCGCCGGACGATACACATACACGTAGCTATCGCGCGCCTTGCCCATCGTCCCCAGATAGAGTCCGCTCTTGGACTGGACGATCGCGGTGCTCCCGCCCGTGGCCTTCTGCTTGATCTGGCCCACGATCTCATCGACGCCCCCGCTGTCGGTCGCGTCGGCACCGGCAAGATCCTGATCGTTCGAAGCGACGAGGCCGCCGTCCTTCTCCACCACGATGGTGCCGTTGTCCTCTTTGCCGTAGCCATCGAGCAAGCTCTGGACGGTGAGCGTATAGCGCGCGGCATACTCGGCACTCGTGCGATAGAGTGTCACGAACACACCGTCACCGTTCGTGCGGCAGGCCGCACCGATATCGACGACGGAGCCATCGTCGAGCGTCACGCGGGCGGCGTAGACCTTGGCCGGGTTTTGAGCCACATCGAGCACGACATCTTTGGTGAGGTCGTCGCGCATGCGCTCGTAGCCCACGCCGTCCTTGGTGTACTCCACCACAAGGTTGCCCTCGGCGTCGAGCACGATGGCAGCCGTCAGGCGAAGCTCCTCGATACTGCTTGCAAGATCGTCCGCCGAAGGCACGGGCGCGTCGGCGGAAAGCTGACGCTCGAGCTGCAAAACATTCTCAGCGGAGCGCATCATGCTCTTGGCCGCACTCGCGGCGTTATACGACTCGTAGTTGAGCGTCTGCGTGCGGATGTAGGCGAGCATCGCGCTCGAATGGTCGGCCACGTCGTCAAAGGCGTAGCGGTAGCTCGCAACGCCCACCGTGGCGAGTACCAGCACCAAGCCCACGGCTGCCGCTGTCCAGAATCTGATGCCGAACACCCTGCCGATACGGCGGGGTCTGAGCTCCTCGGCATCTATCAAATCTTCGAGCTGCTTATTCATCGACGAGCCCCTCCACCTTCACGTAGTCGGAGGCGTTGTCGTAGTAGCCCGCGATCAGGCGCTCCATGGATCCGTCTTTGAGCATCTCATCGAACATCTTGTCGAGCTTCTCGGCGATTCCGCGCTTATCGTTTTTGTAAAACGCCACACCCAGACCGACCTCGAGCAGGCTCTCGTCGAGGATGCGGTAGTCGCAACCGTAATCCTCCTCATACTGAAGGATCGAAACCTCATGGGCAGCGATAGCGTCTACATAGCCCTTGCTGAGCGCCGGAAAGAGCAGCGTGCGGTCAGCAAACGAATAGACGTTTCTGACCTGCGGGAAGCCCTTTTTAAGACGCTTGAGGATGATAGACTCGGGCCTGGTGGTGCTCTGCACGGCCACGACCTTGCCCTCGAGGTCGGCCAGGGTTTTGATATCGCTCGAGGTGTTGACGGCGACCACCTGACGACTGCGCATGTAAGGGCCGGCCCAGCGATATTCGCTCTCGCGCCCGGTCATGGTAAAGCAGCCGGCAACGCAGTCGATCGTGCCGTCGGCAAGCAGGTCATTCTTGTCTTCCCAATTGATGTACGTAAAGCTCGGCCTGTAGCCCATGCGGCCAAAGGCCTCGGTGGTGATATCGACATCAAAACCGGCAGGGTCGCCGTTCTCATCGAGATAGTTGGCGGGCGCATATGAGTCACAACCCACGATGATGCTCTTGAGGTTGCTGTCGTCGGAATCGGTGGAACCGCAGCCGACAAGGGAAAGCGCGGTGAGGCCGGCAAGGGCAGCGGCGCCGGCAAAAAGGGCGCGACGACCCAGGGGCGCAGCAAAAAGAGCGCATCGCGCGCACGAGCGCTCGGTTGCGGCGAGGGCCGCAGACGTGCGCGATACGCTACGGCGGGCGCCCGAGCCGAACGACCGAACCGCACACGATGCGGCCCCGTCGGGCTGAGCGGGCATCGACCCGAGCGAACCTTCCGCTGCACCGCATGCAGCACTCTTGCAGCGTCCCATTTGGCTACCCCCCCCCGGTCCAAGATGCGGCCCGGCATTCTTTTATGCGCTCTCGGAACGTGCAGCCGGAATCCCCGATTCCGCACCCCGTGCCGGCCATAAGTTAGCAACGTGCAGAGTGTAACAAATGCAAGCAAAGCTGCGCCGGCATCAAGCAACGGCCGCAGACAAGCGGCGGATATCGATAGGCGCACGGCATACCGGCCGTGCCATTACGGCGGCCGAACAACGGCCCGCGCACGCACTGCGCCCCTCGAGATTAGGCAGGCCCAACGCGCCTAGCGCCCCTCAAGCCCCAGCGCCTCGGCCGTCACATCGACGAAACATGACCGAACTCCTGGCTAAATTAAGACCAAAACCGGAAGCGCCCTTAATTTAGTTTTGGGCGATTTCTAAATTAAGAGGGTCGTTTTTGCGGGGCTTAATTTACTTTTTGGCGTTATTTAAATCAAGCCGCAACGGACAGGCTGCCGTCCGCCAGGCGATCATGGGTCTTTTGAGCACCCTTCATGCGACCTCAGCGATGCATACGCAGATACTCGTGCATGTAGGGAATCGCAAATGAGAGCTTGCCGTAGGCACGCGACTCAACAAGACCGGCGTTGATCAGGCGTTTGCGGTAGGAGCTGACTACCGCAGAGACGACGCCCATCTTCCCTGCAACGTCGCCCGTCGACGCCTCTGTTTCGTCAAACCCCCAGCTCAGCGGCAGGTTTAACAAGTTGAGCAAGATCCCTGCTTCTGCAGCCAACGCGAGCGGCGAGTAAAAGAGGCATGAGATTAGGCAATGAGCGCCTGCATCGTCCCTATCGTCAGATAGGGACGATTGACTAGCTAGTCAATCACTTCACGAAATTCTCTTGGGAAGGAGACCTTTATGTACAGCTACGGCAACTCACTTTCGGATACGTTGAAGGTGATCGGCACAATTTCCTGGATCGTGCTGGCGCTCGCACTAGCCGCCAACATCTGCACGACCTATCAGCTCATCAAGGTCGCAAAGGAAAAGGGGCACTGCACCGATGGCGCCGGCCTTCTCTGGTTCATCGGGCTCTGTGGCACACCCCTCGTGCTTGGCCTCCTCGTATGCGCGCTCCCCGATCGCGGCGCTGCCGCCTCGGGGCTCACCGGCGCATCAACCGATGAGGCTGAAGAACTGCCGGAGGTCTAGCCATGGCGAAATATAAGGTCATCTATCGCAACGACAGCCCAGCGTGGCAAGAAGGATGCCCGTTGCAGGTCAGCGCCCTTCAGGTCTCGCGAGACACCGAGACGGGGACCTGCTATCTGCAGGCCCGCATCGCCAACATATCTGCTGAACCCATCCAGAGCGTGGGGATAGAGTTTGCCGCGACGGATGCAGACGGCACCCGAGAAACCCATCTTGTGCAGCTGCTCGATGCGGACATTCCCGCCGGCGAGGATATGGCTCCCAAGGCGCTTAAGCTCGATATGCACGAAATCGCCCTTGCTGAAGCGAGCGTCTTGCGCGTCGACAAGGTCACGGACTTTGGAGAAGCGTTCGAGATACCTCAGAGCAACATGGCGGAGCTCTCGGAGGAGGCGTCTGAGGAGCGAGCTATGGTCTTGCTCGAGCATAACGTCTCACCCGACGCTTGCCCCGGCACCCTGAGCGATCATGGTTCATGGTGGCAGTGTGGTTGCGGTGCCGCAAACGTAGGCCGCAGCACATGCCACGCCTGCGGCCTGGAGAAGGAACTTGGCGAACTCATCGATTCTTCCGAACAGCTTGTCGCGCATGCGCAGGAGCGCAAATATCTGAACGCGAAGGAGCTCGTCGAGTCCGACGATATAGACAAGGTCCGCGAGGGCGAAGCGGCGCTGACCGAGCTTGGTGATTACAGCGATGCGGCCCAGATGGCGCGGGTGGCAGACCAACGCGCCCTTCAGCTCGAGGAAGCCTCGGCAAAGAGGCGGAAGAAGGCCAAGCGGGCCTGCATTGCCGCAGCCGCCGCCGTGGCGCTCCTTCTTGTTTGGAATTTCGTTGTTTGGAATTTCGCTGTTCCAGCCATTAAGTACGAAGTCGCCAAAGCCCAGTTAAATTTTGGCAACTATGAACAGGCCTACGACGCGTTTAAGGAGCTCGACGGCTTCTCCGATTCAAACAAGCTCAAGCAAACCGCCGGCAAAAAAGCCGTTCCCGATCTTGCTTCCGTTAAAGAAGAAGACATCGTCAGGTTCGGTATGTACGAGCAAGACGGCAACAGCAAGAACGGCAAGGAGGCTATCTCGTGGCGGGTTCTCAAGGTCGAGAAAAGCCGCGTCCTCTTGATCTCGCAAAAAGTGCTAGACTGGCTGACCTATTCCGAAGCAAACGATACCGGCAACTTTGAAACCTCTGCATTCAGCAAGCAGGTCCAAGCCTCATTCGACGGCTCCCCGTTTCTCCTAGACGCAGACGAGCTGGACGAATACTTCTCATATGATTCCGACCGCATAGCCCACGCAACCAAATACGCTCAAAAAAAGGTGCTCAAATACTATTCAAAAGAGACGGCCGATGAAATTCGATCATATGGGATCCTGGATTGGTACTGGACGAACGACGCGATCAAATCTGAGGACGGCGACGTGTGGTGCGGCCTTGTTTATGATAGCGGCCTACTTAGCGTAGATCCGAACTCAGGCGACAGCTCACGTTACCTCGCTTCCAAAAAATTTGGCTTTCGTCCGGCCGTCTGGGTAAAGCGCTGATCGCGGCCCCGTATCAAATCAAGTCCTGGACGAGACTCGATCCATCGACCGCAAACAGGCCGCCTGCCGACATCGCATCGACAGGCGGCCTCGGTTTTCTCCAGGCGCATCACCGAACCCGCAAAGCGCGCCACCACGCCTCGTCGAAGAGGTGATCACGCAAATAAGGAACCACGAAGCGCACGTAGCATTCACCAGCAACAGTTCTTAGTATTTCCTATTTGAGCAAGTTCACGCAAAAAAGCGGGGCGCCCGCATGTGCGAACGTCCCGCTTAGCAAATCGGATAAATGCAGCAACCGCCGAAATCTCGACGGTTGGCACGCAACCATGGGGCATCAGCACAACATCCTAGGCAACAGCTTCGTATGCGTAACTATGGTCATACATTGACTCGGGTGCGATGTCTATCTCGCCATCTTTCCACGTAATGGCACCATGATCGATTTCAAAGCCTTTAAAAATCTCTTGGTCCTCAAGCGAGGCAAATACGGGTTGAGCCAGAAGATATGAAGCGTCGAAAACACGCGTCTCCCCCGTCGTAAAGGTCACGAGCATTGTCAGCTCGCCGGTCACGCGGGCAGACTTAACATGCATCTCGGAAGCAGGCTCCCCGGCATATGCGATGCCATCTTTCACAAACACGATCGTTCCCCTTAAGACAGCGGCTCAATGCGCTTGAAACTTTTGCCCGAAACCGCATTGTTCCATGCTCCATAAACCTCTTCTTCGTGAAGGACCAGCCATGCCTGCACAAGCTTAAGCTGCTTAAGCGGAAAGCCGCCCGCAAGCAGTTCGCCATCAACCCCAATCGAGGCCGCAAAGTCTCCTCATTCTAAACGGCGGCTTTTGCCGGCTGCGTGAACGCGATTCCGCGTCTGGGGCGAAAGACGCACGGCCTCAGCAATGCGCTAACAGATACTCGCGCATATAGGGAATCGCAAAGGAAAGTTTGCCGTAGAAATGTGATTCGATGAGACCGGCGTTGATCAGGCGCTTGCGATACGAGCTGACCGCAGCTGCGGTGGCCCCCATCCTCTCAGCAACCTCACCCGTCGACACCTCGGCGGCTTCACATTGTGCCAACGCGCAGAGATAGTCGAACTGCTTAGCCGAAATCCTGCGCAAGGCAGGCTCTATAACCATGCTGTCGAAGCTCTCGCGTGCGGCCGTGATGCCCTTATTGGCGTCCTCGCCCTCAATTGCCTCGGCCCCGCGTCGCGCCGCCACCTGCCACGTGTAGTAACCAACCAGCTGGATCATAAACGGATAGCCTGCCGCTGCCTGTGTGAGCCGCCGAGCATTCCTTTGGTCGACTGCGATTCCGGCGCGAGCCATGGTCTCTTCAAACGACTCGCCGACCTCAAAGTCGGAGAGCCTCGTGAGCTCGACATGCTTGGCGCGCTGAAGGAACGTCAGCGCATCACTTCCGACCACGCCGTCAACCGACGAGGGCAGGCCGGCAAAAGCGAAGGCCACATTGGCGCCCTGACGAATAAGGAGCTGGATCTCGTTCCCCAGCTCGCGCATCTCGTCCGCCGGAGCATCTTGGATCTCGTCAAGCGTGATGAAGAGACCACCGTGGCGGGATGCCTCGAACATCGCCTCCCCCAACTGCGTTGCCGACTTGGAGAACTCAACGGAACCGAGACTCATGCCCAGTATCGAAGGGGCAACAGTGACCGAGGAAAGCTCGGCGTTGCGCTTAAGCGTATTGAGAATCCGCTCGCAGAAACCCGCATGCGAGGCGACATCGACGACTTGGAAACCACGATCGCGTGCAACAGCGCCCAAGGCGTTAAGGAGCACCGTCTTTCCCACACCTCGAACGCCCGAGATGCGCATCAGGCGGTCGGGCGCTCCCGGACCGTTGTCGATGGCCTCCTGAAAATCAGACAGAACTGGGTCGCGACCAATGAGTTCGGGCGGATTCATGCCTGCCGTAGGCTTAAACGGATTGATTTTTGTCATCACAAACCCCCAGCTCAGCGGCGAGTTTAACAAGTTGAGCAAAGTTTAACAAGTTGAGCAAAGTTTAACAAGTTGAGCAAAGTTTAACAAGTTGAGCAAAGTTTAACAAGTTGAGCAAAGTTTAACAAGTTGAGCAAAGTTTAACAAGTTGAGCAAGTAAGGCAAAAACGGGGCGCTCGCGCGTGCGGGCGTCCCGTTTGTTGAGTTGGTTTGTAGCTGAAGTCCGTTAACCCACGCTCATTGGCCAGCACCGCCTACTCTGCGGCAGCCTTGAACTTGTTGTAGTTGATGAGGCAGCCGGCTTTGACGATGGCGCGCTCCTCGGGCGTCATGTCGGCAACGTAGAGCTTGATCTGCTCCACCGCGCCGTCCGCACGCACCACGTAGGCCGCGATATCCGACAGATCGCCGTCGATAGCCGCGCGGATACCGGGCACAAACACGTAGTCGCCCACCTCGAACGTCGGCTCGGCCTCCATCTGGAACGGCACCATACCCCAGTTCATCACGTTGGAGCGATAGCGCTTGGTGGCGTACTCGCTCACGATGTTGGCCAGGCCGCCGATCACGCGCTGGCAACTCGCGGCCTGCTCGCGCGCGGAGCCGTCGCCGGGCTTTTTAGCATAGATCATGCTGCCGTACTCCGTTGCCTTGGCATCGGCCGCAACGCCCGCGCCGGCGAGCGCCTCGAACACGCCGGCAAGCTCGGAGTCGAGCGCGGCGAGGTCGCCCGCGGCCTCGCCTGCAACGCGGCGCTTCTCAACCGCATCGACCGCCTTGGAACGCCCGACGTATTCGGGGTCGCGGCGGCTGAGCGTGAACTCGGCAAGACCCAGCGGGTTGGAGCGGAACGAGCTCGTCTCGCCCGAGGGGATCAGCTCGTCGGTGGTGGTGACAGGGTCCATGATCTTGGAGCAGACCTTGAGCAGGATGTCGTCGCCGAGCGGCTCCATCGCGGGCCACGGCTTGATGTTGGGGCCCTCCACCAGATCGGACGCGGTATCGGCCTTGCCAAAGCCCCAGTACACGCGCTTGTCGTAGGGAGCGCTATCGAAGGTGTACTCGCAGGCCTCGTCCCAGGTCTCCTCGGGCAGCTCGGTCGCCGCGGTGAGGATGCCGCCCGCGGCCGCGGTTGCCGCAATGGAGCGCGCGTCCATGAGCGCCACGCCGCTGAGCTGGCCGTTGCCCGGCTTGGAACCCTCGCGGTTGGGGAAGTTGCGCGTGGTGTGGCGGATGGAAAGCCCGTTGTTGGCGGGCGTGTCGCCGGCACCGAAGCAGGGACCGCAGAATGCCGTACGCACGATGGCGCCGGCCTCCATGAGGTCGTAGATGTAGCCGCGACGCGTGAGCTCGAGCGCCACAGGCTGGCTTGTGGGGTACACGGCCAGGCTGAACTCGCCGCAGCCGGTGTTGGCGCCCTTGAGCACGCGCGCGGCCTGCACCACGCTGTCGTAGTTGCCGCCCGAGCAGCCGGCGATCACGCCCTGCTGCACGCGCAGGCGGCCGTTCTCGATCTTGTCGAGCAGGCTCAGGCCCACGGTGCCGTCGCCGATCTTGGCGGCCTCGAGCTCAACCTCGTGCAGGATATCCTCGAGGTTCTCGTTGAGTTCGTCGATGGTAAAGCCGTTGGAAGGGTGGAACGGCAGCGCGATCATGGGCTTGATACTCGAGAGATCGACCTCCACGCAGCCGTCGTAGTAAGCCACATCGGCCGGCTTGAGCTCACGGTACTCGTCGCCGCGGCCGTGCATGGTGAGGAACGCATGCGTGTCCTCGTCGGTGGCCCAGATGGACGAGAGGCAGGTGGTCTCGGTGGTCATGACGTCCACGCCGTTGCGGTAGTCGGTCGTCATGCTGGCAATGCCCGGGCCCACGAACTCCATGACCTTATTTTTAACGTAGCCCTTGGCGAACACCTCGCGGATGATGGCGAGCGCCACGTCGTGCGGGCCAACGCCGGGCCGCGGTGCCCCGGTGAGATAGATCGCCACCACGCCGGGATAGGCCACGTCGTAGGTATCCTGCAACAGCTGCTTGGCAAGCTCGCCACCGCCCTCGCCAATGGCCATGGTGCCGAGCGCGCCGTAGCGCGTGTGCGAGTCGGAGCCGAGGATCATCTTGCCGCAACCGGCAAAGTTCTCGCGCATAAAGGAGTGGATAACGGCGATGTGCGGGGGCACGAAGATGCCGCCGTACTTTTTGGCAGCCGAGAGACCGAAAACATGGTCGTCCTCGTTGATGGTGCCGCCCACCGCGCAAAGCGAGTTATGGCAGTTGGTGAGCACGTAGGGCAGCGGGAACTTTTCCATGCCCGAGGCGCGCGCCGTCTGGATGATGCCGACGAACGTGATGTCGTGGCTCGCCATGGCGTCAAAGCGGATCTTGAGCGCCGACGGATCGCCGCTCGTGTTGTGCTCCTGCAAGATGGAGTAGGCGATGGTTCCGCGCTTTGCGTCCTCGGGCGCCTGCGTGATACCGGCCGCTGCGGCCTCGGCCGCGGGCACGATCGAAGAGCCGTCCTTTAGGTAGACGCCGCCATCGTAGAGCTTGACCATCTGTCCCCCACTCTGCCCGGAGCGCGCCGGGCTCATTCGTTTGCGTTTGTGCACTGAGGCAGTATTGTCCTACATGAGCGTTGCTGACACGTTACGAATGGCGATTTACACTTTATCTCACTAAAGTATCAGAGAGGTGGGTGAGCGTTTCCCGGTTTAAGCGCGCGTGCGCATGGGCAAAGCGGTGCGGCTACAGGTCCCCGCCGCCCAAGAGGCCGCGAAGAACCTGCTTGGGGTCGGCCGAGCCGTCGCGCGGCGCGAGCGCGGTAATCTTCTTCTGCATCTTGTACTCGTGCAGCTCGTCCTCGAGCTGACGCACGCGGGCCCGGAGCTTCTCGTTCTCCTGCTCACGCTCCTCGGCGCGCTCCTTCATGTCGAGGATGCGCACCACGCCGGCAAGGTTGATGCCCTCGTCGGTGAGCTGGTTGATGAGCTCCAGACGCTCGATGTCGGCACGCGAGTACAGGCGCGTGTTGCCGCCCGAGCGCTGCGGGTTCACCAGGCCCTTCGATTCGTACACGCGCAGGGTCTGCGGATGCATGCCGGTGAGCTCGGCCGCCACGCTGATCATGTACAGCGGTTTGTTCCTGTTGTCTTCGGCCATCCTCAGACCCTTCTCTTGCCGCAGCCATACGGCCGCGCGTTAATACGTTGCCTTGTACTGCTCGAGTTTATCGCGGTAGCTGCGCGCGTCCGCATCGCGGAGTGTCTCGAGAGCCGCGCGCTCGCCGTCGGTGAGGTTGGTGGGGACCTCCACCTTGATCTCAACGAGCAGGGCGCCGGTGCGCCCGCGGCGCTTGACGTCGGGGGCGCCCATCTCCTTAAAGCGGAACTTCTTGCCCGACTGCGTGCCCGCCGGGATCTTGAGGCGCACGGTCTTGCCGCCCGGCGTGGGCACGTCGACCGTGCAGCCGAGCGCGGCCTCAAAGGCCGAGACCGGCACCTCCATGTTCACGTCGGCGCCCTTGCGCTTGAACAGCGGGTGCTCCTCGACATGCGTGGTCACGAGCAGGTCGCCGCGCTCGCCGCCGTTCGCCCCGTACTCGCCGCGGCGCTTGTAGCGGATCTTGCCGCCATCGACCGCGCCGGCCGGGATCGTCACGCTTATGGTCTGGCGCTCGCCCGTGGAGGGCACGCTGTAGGTCACCGTGCGCGAGGTGCCGCGGAACGCGTCGTCGGCCGAAACATCGATCGTGATCGAGAGGTCGCCACCCTTGCGCGTGCGGGTGCGACCACCGGCGTTGCCGCCAAAGCCCGAACCCCAATCGGAGCCCCAGGCGCCGTTGCCGCTGAATATGCTGTCGAAGATGTCTCCCCAACCGCCGGCGGCCCCGGCGTAACCCGCGCCGCCGTAGCCGGCGCCGCCCCCGCCCGGCATGCCGCCGAACATGAGCATTTGGTCGTACTGCTTGCGCTTGGTCTCGTCGGAGAGCGTCTCGTAGGCCTCGCTGATCTCTTTGAACTTCTGCTCGTCACCGCCCGCATCGGGGTGGTACTTGACCGCGAGCTTGCGGAACGCGCTCTTGATCTCTTTATCGGTTGCGTTCTTCGACACGCCGAGCACGTCGTAGAACGTCTTTCCCTGAGCCATGTTGCATCCTCCCTTCGAGGATCGCTTGGGTCTTAGCTAAAGAAGGCCCCGGGGATTCGCCCCGAGGCCCTCGTCGTTACTCTTTGGAGCCCTCGGTCGTGCCGGGCTCGCCGCCGTCTTGCGGCGCCTCCTCGGCAGCCGGCTCCGCGTCGGGCTCGGGCTCGGGGCGCTTCTCGCCGCCGAACGTCACCGTGACCATGGCGCTGCGCAAAATGCGGTCGGCCATGCGGTAGCCCTTCTGGTACACGTCGTTGACGGTCTCGTCGTACTGCGAGGCGTCCTCGACGCGGCCCACGGCCTGATGCTCGAGCGGGTCGAACGCCTGGCCCTTGGGGTCGATCGGCTCCACACCCTCGTGCTCGAACACGCCGAGCAGCTTGGCGTGCACGGCATCGACGCCATCGACGAACTGTTTAAAGTCGTCCGAAAGCTCCTGCGTGCGAGCGTGGTCGATAGCGCGCTCGATGTCGTCGACCACGGGCAGCAGGCTCTTGACCAGACCCTCGGTCGCACGCTCACGCTCGGCGTTGCGCTCGTTCGCGGTGCGGCGACGGAAATTCTCCCAGTCGGCCTGCAGGCGAGCCGTGCGCTCCGCGGCCTCGGTGGCCTTGGCCTCGGCGGCCTCAAGAGCCGCACGGGCCTCGGCGAGCTCCTTCTCGGTGGCCTCGAGCTTGAGCTTGAAGTCGTCGTTGGCGGCTTCCTCGCCGGCACGGATCGCGGCCTCGACCATCTCTTCCTCGGTCATGGTCGGCGCGTCGGCCTCGATAGCCTCGGCATCGGCTGCGGGCTCGGCAGGAGTCTCGACCTCGTCGGCCTTGGTCTCCATATCGTCTGCGCCCTCAACGGGAATCTTCATGTCCTTCTCCTCAGAGTCAGCGGGGGTGCCGCCGCGAGTCGCAGCGGCGGCGGCCTCCGTTCGAGATGTCTCGGCAGACATGATTACTTATCGTCCTCGTCAACGACCTCGTAGTCGGCGTCGACCACATCGTCATCGGCAGGCGCGGCGTCGGCGGCGGCACCAGCGCCGTCAGCCGACTGCTGAGCATCGGCGTAGACGATCTGGGCCAGGTCGTAGCCCGCGGACTGCAGGGCCTCGGTGGCCGACTTGATGGCCTCGACGTCGGTGCCCTCGAGGGCCTTCTTGGCCTCGGCGATGGCGTTCTCGGTCTTGCCCTTGAGGTCGGCGTTCACCTTGTCGCCCAGCTCGGAGAGGGTCTGCTCGGTGGAGTAGATCAGCGAGTCAGCCTGGTTGCGGACCTCGACCTCCTCCTTCTGCTTCTTGTCCTCCTCGGCGTGGGCCTCGGCGTCCTTGACCATGCGAT
>CAVCLY010000026.1:0-23060 GCA_963603165.1 Faecalibacterium prausnitzii | reverse complement strand
GTCGAACGGAGAATTCGCGAAGCGCCAAGCCCGCCCCGACCGAGCGCAGATATTAATTCCCCCGCGACCTCCAGAGCGAGAACCTGAAAGAGTCCCGATTGAGTCATCGCCGGCTCGTCTGTATGTTTCGTCCGCCCTGCCGTTCAGTCATCGTGAGCCCGTCGGGGTGTTCCCCTCAGAAACATTCCGCAGGCACGGAAGGACCCGTCCGCCAGCCGCTCCGAAGGAGCGAGGCGAACGGGCCCTTCCATGTGCCGAGGACGTTTCTGAGGGGAACACCCCGACGGGCGCCAATAAGCTCACCACAGGAGCAGCACGGAACGTCCAGCAGGGCGTCAGGTAGAGCTTGGTCGAGCATCCCTTACAGGTACTCGATCTGGGCGCCCTCCGTATCGCACGTGAGGATATGAGTATCGCACTTGGGGAACTGCTCACGCAGGCGCACCTGCAGGAACTTGGCCACGATGGTGTCGTCGGTGGCGGCCATGAGCGTGGAGCCAGAGCCGCTGATCCAGATGGTCTTAGCACCGCCCGAGAGGCAGACGTCGCGCACGGCGTTGTAATCGGGGATGAGGCGGCGACGGTAGGGCTCCTGCAGGCGGTCATCGTTCGCGGCGGCCACAAGATCGAGGTCGCCCGTCTCGAGACCGCGCGTCATGCCGGCGATGCGCCCCATCTGCCACACGGCGGTCGAGAGCGGTATCTCCTGCGGCACGACCTTGCGGGCCTCGCTCGTGTGCACCTCGTAGGGCGGGATCACGGTGATAAAGCGCAGGCGGTCGCTCACCTCGTAGCGCAGGCAGCGGGGGAGCGAGCCTTCCGGCGTGAACGAGCACACGGCGCCGCCGAGGATCGCGGGGGCGACGTTGTCGGGGTGCCCCTCGACTTCGGTTGCGATGCGCACGAGTTCGGAGCGGTCGACGGTGTGGCCGGTGAGGGCGGCCGCCGCCATGATGCCGGCCACCACGCAGGTTGAGCTGGAACCCAGGCCGCGTGCCACGGGAACTTCGGTCTGGATATCGATGCTCACGGGGAAGGGCTGCTCGCCCCAGGCCTTGAGCGCGTCGACAAAGCTCACGTAGACGAGGTTCTTCTCGTTGCGGAACTCCTCGGGGCAGCCGGTGATGGTGAGTTTATCGGCACGGTCGAAGGTGAAGTGCGAGTAGAGCGAGACGGCCATGCCGAGCGTGTCGTAGCCGATGCCGAGGTTGGCGCTCGTAGCCGGGACGGTGATCTTGATCATGCTGAGAACTCCTTGAGTCGGTTTTGCACTTACTCCGCTGCTCGGGCAGTCCTGCTCGCACGAAGAGCACTTTTAGTGCTCTTCGGCTCGTGCGGAACTCGCGACGGAGCAAGTGCAAAACAGACCTGCGCCGTCATCCTTCATGGAGGGCTGTATATAGAAAATAGTGCGCCGGCGGGCGCCGGCGCTTAATGCTTAGTTGGCGTTCATCTGCTTTGCGGCCGACTCGACGTAGGCGCCCATGTCCTCGACGTCGACGACGTCCTCAAAGCGCACGGCCTTGGTCTCGAGCTCGGCGAGCTGCTTGGGTGCGACGGTGCCGGTGTAGGCCTCGAGCGTGCGCATGGCCTCAAAGTCGTCGGCCGGCGTGTCGAGTCCGAGCGCGTCGCAGACGGCGCGCGGGAACTTGTACGGGCTCGCCGTCGAGAGCAGCACGCGCGCCTTGGCGCCAGCGGCTGCGGGCGTGTGCTCGAGCACGTGGTAGCCGCACGCGGTGTGCGGGTCGATCACATAGCCCTCGGCATCCCAGCAGGTCTTGATGGCCGCGGCCACCTGGTCCTCGTCGGCCCAGCCGCAACCGAACACGTCCTGGATCTTGGCGAGCAGGTCGGCCGGCACCTCGTAGCGGCCCTTCTCGGCCAGGTCGGCCATGAGCGAGGCCACGAGCTCGCAGTCACCGCCCGAGAGGAAGTAGAGCATGCGCTCGAGGTTGCTCGAGATGAGGATGTCCATGGAGGGCGAGGTGGTGGTGAAGAACGGGCGGTTGCGGTCGTACACGCCGGTGGTGAGGAAGTCGCAGAGTACGTTGTTCTTGTCGCTCGCCACGATGAGCTTGGCCACGGGCAGGCCCATGCACTTGGCGTAGTAGCCGGCGAGGATGTCGCCGAAGTTGCCGGTGGGCACGCAGAACTCCACGGCGTCGCCGGCCTCGATGGCGCCCGAGCGCAGCAGCTGCGCGTAGGCGGCAAAGTAGTAGACGACCTGCGGCACGAGGCGCCCGACGTTGATGGAGTTGGCCGAGGAGAGCACGGTGCCCGCGGCGTTGAGGCGCGCGTTCAGCTCCTCGTCGGCAAAGATGCGCTTGACGGCGCTCTGCGCGTCGTCGAAGTTGCCGCGCACGCCGCAGACGGCAACGTTATCGCCTTCCTGCGTGCTCATCTGAAGGTTCTGCACGCGGCTGACCTTGCCCTCGGGATAGAAGACGGTGATGCCCGTGCCCGCGGCGCCCGCAAAGCCCGCGAGCGCGGCCTTGCCGGTGTCGCCGGAGGTGGCGGTCACGATCATGATGCGCTCGGCCGGCTTGTCGTCCGAGCTGCCCGTGCGCGCCATGAGGCGGGGGAGCATCTGGAGCGCCACGTCCTTGAACGCGGAGGTGGGGCCGCCGAAGAGCTCCATCACGTGGGCGGGAACGGTGTCGCCGCAGCCGTCGGCCGCAGCCTCGGCGGGGGCGTGCTCGAGCGCCACGAGCGGGGTGACCTCACCGCTCGCGAACGTGCCCTCGTAGGCCTCGGAGACGCATGCCGCGATTTCTGCGTCCGTGTAATCGTTTAGTAACAATCCCAACACATCGCGCGCAAGATCGAAGTACGTTTTGTCGGAAAGGCCGGCAACGTCGATGTTCATGCTGCCGAGCTCGTCGGTAACGAACAGACCCCCGTCGGGGGCGATGCCCTTTCTGATGGCTTCCTTGCTTGAGCACGCTAAAGTGCGTCCACGTGTACTATGATATGTGCCCATGTCGATGTGCTCCTCGGTTTTTGGACCGTCAATGGTGCACTCATGGTATCAGAGCAGGGCAGACCTACAACTACAGAGGCTTTCAGAAAGGTAACCTCAGCATCATGATCAAGATCGCGAAGTTCGGCGGCTCATCTGTCGCCGATGCCGAACATTTCAAGAAAATCAAAGCCATCGTCGATTCCGACCCCGCACGTCGTTTTGTGGTGGTCTCGGCATGCGGTCGCCGCTTTAAGGACGACACCAAGGTTACCGACCTGCTGTATCTCGTGAACGCGCACACCAAGTACCACGTGTCGTGCGACGAGCTGCTCGACGATATCGGCCAGCGCTACTTCGACATCGCCGACGAGCTCGGCCTTTCCTACCCGATCCGTGACGAGTTCGGAACTTTTGCCGAGCGTGCCCGCTCCGGCGGCTACACCACCGAGGAGCTCGTCTCGCGCGGCGAGTACTTCACCGCGCGCCTCATGGCCGAGTATCTCGGCCTGCCGTTCCTCGATGCCAAAGACGTCGTGGCCTTCCATCACGACGGCACGCTCTCCATGCGTCGCACCGCCGAGCTCGTCGAGGAGCGCGGCAACCAGGGCGGCTTTGTGATGCCCGGCTTCTACGGTGCCACCAAGGAGGGCCAGATCAAGCTGCTCGACCGCGGCGGCGGCGACATCTCGGGCTCCATCCTCGCCAAGTGCCTCGGCGCCGACCTCTACGAGAACTGGACGGATGTCTCGGGCTTTTTCTCGGCCGACCCGCGCATCGTGCCCGACGCCGGCCCCATCGCGCGCATCACCTATGAGGAGCTGCGCGAGCTCTCCTACATGGGCGCGAGCGTGCTGCACGAGGAGGCCGTGTTCCCGGTGCGCGAGGCGGGGATCCCGCTCGTGATCAAGAACACCAACGCCCCCGAGGACCCGGGCACCATCATCAGCGAGACCGCTGACGAGGGCCAGCAGGAGCCGATCATCACGGGCGTTGCCGGCAAGTGCGACTTCGTGGCCATCAACGTGGCGCGCGACCGCACCAAGCCGCGCGTGGGCTTTATGCGTCGCGCCCTCTCGGTGTTCGAGCGCTACGGCGTGAGCGTCGAGCACATGCCCACGGGCGTGGACCGCTTTGGCGCCGTGGTGCAGGAGAGCGAGGTGCACGATTCGCTCTACTCGCTGGTGGGCGATATCGAGAAGGAGGTCGAGCCGCTCGAGATCGAGGTGGTCAACGACCTCGCGCTCATCGCCACCGTGGGCCGCAACCTGCGCGGCCGCGCCGGCCTTTCGGGCCACCTGTTCGGCAAGCTCGGCGAGGCGGGCGTCTCGGTTCGCATGATCAGCCAGAGCTGCGACGAGATCAACATCATCATCGGCGTGGACCAGTCCGACTTCGAGCTGGCCATCCGCACCATCTACGATGCGTTCTCCGACAAGAACGGCATCGTCAAGGTCGCCGATATCGAGGCGGATGCCACGCATCCCCTCACGGGACTTCACTAGGTTATGTTGCAAGAGGGGCGGCCGCGCGGCCGCCCTTTATGCCTGCAGCCGCAGCGGCGCGCGGGCGCTGATCCATAAGGGGGAAGCATGAAAGAGTACACAGTCGCGATTCTCGGCGCCACGGGAGCGGTGGGCACCCAGATGCTCCAGTGCCTCGATGAGCAGGACTTCCCGGTCGGCACGCTCAAGCTGCTGGCGAGCGCGCGCTCGGCGGGCAAGACCGTCGAGTTCCGCGGCCAGACGGTAACGGTGGAGGAGGCGCGCCCCGAGGCATTCGAGGGTTGCGACATCGTGCTCGGTGCCGCCGGCGACGACATCGCCAAGGAGCTGCTGCCCGAGGCCGTCAAGCGCGGCGCCGTGGTGGTCGACAACTCCCACGCGTTCCGCCTCGACGAGGACGTGCCGCTGGTGGTCCCCGAGATCAACGCCGACGACGTCAAGTGGCACAAGGGCCTCATCGCAAACCCCAACTGCGCTACCATCATCGGCCTGGTGCCCACCTGGCCGCTCCATAAGATCGCGGGCGTCAAGCGCATGATCGTGAGCACCTACCAGGCCGCCTCGGGCGCGGGCGTGCCGGGCATGCGCGAGCTCGAGGACCAGCTCGCGGCGCTCGGCCGTGGTGAAGAGATTCCCGAGCCCCGTGCGTTTGCCGCGCAGCTCGCGAGCAATCTCATTCCGCAGATCGGTGGCGAGAAGGAGGAGGGCTTTACTTCCGAGGAGATGAAGCTCCAGAACGAGGGCCGCAAGATCATGCACCTGCCCGAGCTCCGCGTGAACTGCACCTGCGTGCGTGTGCCGGTGCTCCGTTCGCACTCCGAGAGCATCACCCTCGAGTTCGAGCGCGACATCACGCTCGAACAGGCTCGCGAGGCCCTTGCCGCCGCTCCGGGCGTCAAGCTCGTCGACGACCTCGACGCCGCCGATGCACACGAGCGCTTCCCCATGCCCATCGACACGAGCGACCAGGACCTTGTGTGGGTCGGCCGCGTGCGTCGCGACATCTCGAACCCCGAGGCCCTGCGCGGCATCACCTTCTGGTGCTGCGGCGACCAGATCCGCAAGGGCGCGGCCACGAACGCCGTCCAGATCGCCAAACTGCTCTGCGAGTAGGCCTTAACGGGTTGTTCGGGCCCGCGCGATCGCGAATCCCGTTGGATTGGCATGGCGCCCCGTCAGTGGACTCAGAGCGAGTCCGCGGCGGGGCG
This sequence comes from Faecalibacterium prausnitzii, assembly GCA_963603165.1. Classification (GTDB taxonomy): domain Bacteria; phylum Actinomycetota; class Coriobacteriia; order Coriobacteriales; family Coriobacteriaceae; genus Collinsella. The sequence goes on along the minus strand of CAVCLY010000026.1, from coordinate 17,388 downwards.
TTTTTATACAAAAGTGCCGTGCGTATCGGTTGAGTCCGGGCTCCTATGACGTGCGATGCGGGCCGGTACGCTAAAATCGTTGGCGGAATTTATACGAGGAGGGGTGCCGATGGTAACGACTGTGTATAGCTCGCCGTTGGGCGATATCCTCCTGGCCGCCGACGCGCGCGGTCTCACGGGCCTTTGGTTCGAGGGACAGGAGCATTTTGCTTCCACCCTTTCTCCCGAGGACGAACCCGAGCGCGTGCGCGGGGCCGATGCCGAGTCGGGTGCGCTCGGCGGTGGGTCGGCGCGTCCCCAGAACGCTGCGGGCCAGAGTGTGCTCGAGCGCACATGGGCCTGGTTGAACGCCTATTTTGCCGGGCAGGAGCCCGCGTTCACCCCGCCGCTCCATATGATCGGCACCTCGTTTCAGCGTGAGGTCTGGTGCGAGCTCCTTGGCATTCCGCGCGGCGAGGTCGTGAGCTACGGCGAGATCGCCGAGCGCATCGCGAGTCGCCATTGCCTGCCCGGCGATGCCGGGCGCCGTGTGCCGGCCCGGGCCGTGGGCGCGGCCGTTGCCCGCAATCCGCTTTCGATCGTGGTGCCGTGCCATCGCGTGGTGGCGGCCGATGGGAGCCTCAACGGGTACGCGGGCGGACTCGAGCGCAAGGCAGCGCTCCTTACGCTCGAGGGCTGCGAGCTGGCTTAGCCCTGCAGGTCGTAGACGGTGACGCCGCCGACGGTCGTTGCCGTAAAGTTCTGCGACACCCATTCCTCTATCTGCGATGCGGCGTCGCTGCCGCCCATCTGCGCGCCGCCCATGCCGCCGCTCGCGATGTAGTAGCGGATAAGCCCCTGCTTAACATACGTTTTGAACTGCTTGAGCGTCGGTGCCGGATCCGAGCCGTTAAAGCCGCCGATGGCCATAACGGGCAGTTCCGTTGCGAGCTGATAGCTGGCGGCGTTCTGCGAGCCGCAGGTGGCCGCGGCCCAGCGGTAGCCGCTCGCGTTCTTGGTGAGGAGAGACGCGACTTCGCTGTTGGACGAGGAGCCGGTAAGACCGCCGCCCGCACCTGCGCCACCGCCCATGCCGCCTTGGCCCGAGGGGCCGGCCGTCACGAGCGAGCCCGTATGCGCCGAATTCACGGTGCAAGCCGTCCAAAGCACGGGACCGGCCATGAGCGCCACGGCTCCGAGCACGAGGGCTGTGCGCTGCGCGATGCGATGCGGGCGGCTCGGGGTGCAAGCCTTGCCCTGTGCCGCAGGCAGCGCCCGAGTGCCTGCCTCGGCAAGATAGGAGCTCGCGGCAAGCATGAGGGCGGCGGCAATACCGAGCGCAGCTATGGCGATGCCGAGCCAACGGTAGCTGCCGCTCCGCCACACGAGGGCGAACGACCACACGCTCGAGAAGGCGATGAGCAGCGCGGTGACGCCGCGGGCCCACGTGCGGTCGCGCAGCTCCCAAAGGCCGCGCACGCAGGCGGCAGCGAGGAAGGCGATGGCTGGGGCGAGTGCCACGGTGTAGTAGGCATGGAAGATGCCGGCCATAAAGCTGAACGTGAGCCAGGTCACGATGAGCCAGGCGCCAAAGACGACGATGCTTGCCGTGCGCAGGCGGGCGAGGTCGCAGAGCGCCTCGGCGTCGAGCGAGAAGGCGGCCGTGTTCGCGGCGCCGCCTTGCGCGGTCTTGAGCACGCCGCCGCGCCTGCGGAGCGCACGGGCGCACACGATGCCGATGGCGATACCTGCAAAGGCGATGAGCGCAAGCCAGGTGATCTGATCGCCGAAGTCGCTGGTAAAGAGCCGTGCGATGCCTGTCTCGCCCCACATGCCGCCCTGCGCGGTCGACGATGCGGCGCCCGGCACGACCGAACCCGTTTCGTCGCCGGTGAGGCGCCCCAGACCGTTGTAGCCAAAGGTGAGCTCAATGAACGAATCGGTTTGCGAGCCTCCGATGTAGGGGCGCGAGCCGCTCGGCACGATCACGGTGAGAAGCACCCACCAACCGGCGCCGACGACGATCGACGCGATGGCCACAAGTCCGTCGAACAGACGCCGTCCGGCCTTGGTGGGCGAGAGCGCAAAGAGCGCGAGGGCAAAGCCGGGCACCACGAGGAGCACCTGGAACTGCTTGGTCAAAAAGCCGAGGCCGCAGAGGAGCCCCGCCAGGCAGATGAGGAGCGTGCGCTGACGGCTGCCGGCGCGCGTGACTGGAGCCTCGAGCGCGCGCAGCACGAGCGCGGCAGCAGCGAGCTGCAGCAAGATGAGGAGCGCGTCGGGGTTGTTGAACCGGAACATGAGGGCGGCCACGGGGGTGGCGATAAAGATCGCGCCGGCGGCAAGGCCCGCGGCATTTCCCCAGTAGCGGCGCGTCGTGGCATAGAGAAGCCACGTGCAGGCAACGCCCATGAGGGCCTGGGGCGCCAGGATCGCAAACGAGCTCAGACCGAATATGCGCACCGAGAGCGCCATGATCCAGATGGATGCGGGCGGCTTGTCGACGGTGATGGCGCCGCCGGCATCGAGCGAGCCCCACAAAAAGGCGCTCCAGCTCTTAGAGGCCGCCTGGGCCGCTGCACTGTAGAACTCGTTCGCATAGCCCGAGGCCGTGAGGTTCCAAAAGAAGACGAAGCCTGCGCCCGCGAGCAGAAGGGCGAGGGCCGCATAGTCGGCCAGGCCACGGGCGGGGGCAAAGGTGCGTGCCCGCGAACGCGAGCGATGTGCCGCATGCGACCTGCGCTCGGTCTGTGCGGTGGGGTAGGGTAGGGCGATCTCGCTCATCGTGCCTCCAGGGGCCTTCGGGCTGCATGAATGGCGGAACTCGCAGGTTTCGGTGCGAGGTCGGCGGCGGTGGGCGAGGTGCTCGCGCGCTCAGCGTTCATATATGCAAGCTGTTGCTCGGTCATGGCTCTCACGTACCTTTATGCGCTATAGACGGTCGTCGATGTGGACGAATCGCTGCTCGAGGAGTTGTTGCTCGAGCTGTCGCTGTTCGAGGTTCCGCCCTGAGCCTGGCTGTTCGAGCTGCCGCCGTTGCCGCTCGGGGGCTCGGGCGCGCCGTTGCCACTACCTTGTGCGGACGTGCTGCCGTCGGTGCTGCTCGAGGTGCCGTCGCTCGAGTTCGAGCTGTCCTGTGTACTGTCGGAGTTGCTCGAATCGCTCTGGCCGGGGCCGCCTTGTTGCGAGTTGCCTTGCGAGGGGGCACCGCCTTGCGACATCTCGGCCTGTCCGCCCGAGCCCGAGGTCGCGATCGCCACGATGGCGCCGCCTGCAAGGCCGCCGGCCAGACCGCAGACGGCGGCGAGCACGGCCACGAGCAGGAGCGTCTTGCCGCGGCCGGGCTCCTTAGCGGGCTCGGGCGCGGTTGCCGTCGCCGGGGCCGCAACGTCGGCGGGCCTTGCTGTGGCCGCGTGCGTCGATTCGTTGCCGCTCGCCGGCGCCCCATATGCGTGAGCCGCTGCGTGCTGGGTCGGGGCGGCCTGCGTGGCAGCCGCGCCCGTCTGGGCCGATGCGGGCGCATGCACAGGCGAGGATGCGGGCGTTCCCGCCGGCGCGGTCGCGCTGTTGTTTGCGGTGGCGGTGTGCTGGTAGTCGGTCATGGCGAACCTCCAGAGGTCGATGAGGCGCGTCTTGCGCCTACTTGATATGCGGGTCTGCAGCGGTCGGGCCCGCCCGAGTCGCTTGGCGGGCCGCATATGCTGCCGAGCCGAGGGGCGAGGATGGCTTGGGCGCACTCCCGCAAAGCCCGTTGCGGCTTTGCTGGCGAGGCGTCCGGCCCCTCGGCGATTCAAGTTCTACCGCTCCGTGTTTTTGCAAATGCGCATGTACCAGCGCTTTAGGTAGGCCTAAGGCAAATCCTGCAATCTCGCCCCGGCCGCTGAGCCGGCTTAAGGCTGGCCTAAGGGCGCCGATAGCGTGGGCTATTATCGAGCTGTGCTAAACGACTGAACGTATATGCGAGGTGCTGAACCATGAAATTGCTGCTTGCCGAAGACGAGTACGGCCTTTCGCGCGCCCTCACGGCGATCCTTGAGCACGACGGCTACGAGGTCGACCCGGTCTATGACGGAACGACCGCCCTCAAGTATCTGCAGGAGAACGAATACGGCGCCGCCGTGCTCGACATCATGATGCCCGGACTCGACGGCATTAGCGTGCTCAAGCAGATCCGTGCCGAGGGCGACCACACGCCGATCATCATGCTCACGGCCAAGAGCGAGGTGGCCGACAAGGTCGAGGGCCTCGACGCCGGCGCGAACGACTATCTCACCAAGCCGTTCGCCGCCAAGGAGCTGCTCGCGCGCATCCGCGCCATCACGCGCGTGGCCACGGCTATCGACGCCAACACCCTCTCGGTGGGCGACCTCAAGCTCGATCTTGCCGCCTGCGTGCTCACCGGTCCCGAGGGCGAGGAGCACCTGGCCAACCGCGAGTTCCAGCTCATGGAGCTCTTTATGGAGCATCCCGGCGACCGCATCCCCACCGAACGTCTGCTCATGAGCGTATGGGGCGACGAGGCTCCCGAGGGCGCGAACGTCGTGTGGGTCTATATCTCCTACCTGCGCAAAAAGCTCGCCAAGGTGAGCTCCACTGCGAGCATCAAGGCCTCGCGCAACCAGGGGTACTCGCTCGAGGTCGCGCGCGATGAGTAAGCGCCCCGCTGCGGCCGCGACGCCGCCCAACGCGATGGCCCGGGGCCTTCGCCAAAAGTTCATCCTGGCCGCGATGGCCGCCGTCACGATCGTCCTCACCGGCATCGTCGGCGGCATCAACCTCGCCAACTACATCGCGATCTGTAAGACGGCCGATGCCAAGCTCAACCTCATCGCCAAGAACGACGGTTACTATCCGGGTACGGAAGATCTCGACTTTGAGGACGAAGACGAATCGAGCTCCGGCAATTCATCGAGTCTCTCGGGCAAATCGAGCGCATCCTCCTCGAGCGGCGGCACCACGACCTCTGCGACCGCGCAAAACGCAAATGCGGGCGACTCGAGCGCATCGGCGGCTACCGAAGAGGCCGAGCTCATCATCAAGTCCATCAGGCGCGCGTCCAAGCATCTTGAGGGCCCGATGTCGCCCGACAAGGTCATGAATGCCGAGGAGCCCTACTCGATCCGCTACTTCACTGTGACGGTGAGCGCCGACGGCGTGGTGTGCGATGTCGACACGAGCTTTACCGCAACGGTGAGCGAGTCCGATGCCACGGCCTATACCGCCAAGGTCTACAAAAAGAATGCCACCAACTGCCGTGGGTTCTACGGGAGCTACCGTTACGCCTGCTATTCGATGGCCGAGGTCGATGGCATCACCGACAACACCATGTGCGTGTTCCTCGACTGCTCCCGCGAGCTTTCGAACTTCCAATCGTTCCTCACGGCGAGCGCAGCCATCAGCGTGGTCGGCTGGATCGCGGTGCTCGTCCTCGTGGTGGTGCTCAGCCGCTTTGTGATCCGCCCCGTGGTGGAAAGCTACGAAAAGCAGAAGCGCTTTATCACCGATGCGAGCCACGAGATCAAGACGCCGCTCGCCGTGATCGACGCGGCCAACGAGGTGCAAGAGATCGAGAACGGCGAGAGCGAGTGGACCCAGAGCATCCATGAGCAGGTGGCGAGGCTCACGGCGCTCACCGAGCGCCTGGTGTTCCTGGCGCGCATGGACGAGGGGGCAGCCGGCTTTACCAAGGCCGAGGTCGACCTTTCGGAGCTGGTGGACAAGGCGAGCGAACCCTTTGTGTCGGTTGCCGTCTCGCGCAACAGGCGCCTTTCGCGCCAGATCGCATCGGGGCTTACCTGCAAGGGCGACAAAGCGGCGCTCACGCAGGTGGTGGAGCTTTTGCTCGACAACGCCACGCGCTACGCGAGCGACGACAGCGTGATCGAGCTCGAGCTCGCCGCGGCCGAGCACGGCGGGTCGCGCCTGACCGTGACGAACGCGGTGGATAAGCTCCCCGAGGGCGACCTCGACCGCCTATTCGACCGCTTCTACCGCGCCGACACGAGCCGCAACAGCAAGACGGGCGGCTCCGGCGTGGGCCTCTCGGTAGCCAAAGCGATCGTCGAGGCCCATAACGGCACCATCAAGGCCACCGGCAACAACAACCAGATCACCTTCACCGTGCGGGTGTAGACGAGCGGGAGAGGCAGAGGCAGGGGGCGGGTGCTCTGCTTGCCGTCTGCCCTGCTCATAAGGCTATTTGGCAATTTGTTGCAGCAAATACATGCTCCATTTGGCAATTTACAATGGTTTTAGACCGGTCTTTTTGTCAATTTGCAGAGAGTCCTTGGCGTGCATTTTGCCAATGCGTGGCGCGTAAAACGTCTGGTACGTGCGGATGCGCGCGGTCGCGCGTCGGAGATGTTGGGTAATACTAAAAGACCAACAGACCAGAGAGGACCATGCATGGCCTATATAGAATTCTCCGATGTCGTCAAGGCGTACGGTTCCGGCTCGACCGAGATCCACGCGCTCGACGGCGCGAGCTTTTCCGTGGAGCGCGGCGAGCTCGCGATCATCCTCGGTGCCTCGGGCGCGGGCAAAACGACGGCGCTCAACATCCTCGGCGGCATGGACGGCGCCACCTCGGGCCGCGTGACCGTCGACGGGCGCGACGTCAGCCGTGCCACCGAGAACGAGCTCGTGAACTACCGCCGCTCCGACGTCGGCTTTGTGTTCCAGTTCTACAATCTCGTGCCCAATCTCACGGCACTCGAGAACGTGGAGCTTGCGGCTCAGATCTGCCCCGATTCGCTCGATGCGGCCGATACGCTCGCAAAGGTGGGACTCGCCGACCGCATGGACAACTTTCCTGCGCAGCTCTCGGGCGGCGAGCAGCAGCGCGTGTCGATCGCGCGCGCCCTCGCCAAGAACCCCAAGCTCCTGCTCTGCGACGAGCCCACGGGCGCCCTCGACTACCAAACCGGCAAGCAGATCCTCAAACTCCTGCAGGATACCTGCCGCACCGAGGGCATCACGGTGATCATCATCACCCACAACTCGGCGCTCGCCCCCATGGCCGACCGTCTCATACGCTTTAAGAGTGGCAAGGTCGTGGGCGAGGAGCTGCAGCCCAATCCCGCCCCCGTCGAGACGATCGAGTGGTAGGCGCGATGGCGGCGTACTACGACGACACCCCCAAGCGCGACGTCTTTGCGCTCGATATCAGGCGCACCATCACCGGCAACGTCAAGCGCTTTGCCTCCATCGCGCTCATCTGCGCGCTCGGCGTGAGCATCATGATCGGCCTGCGCGCGGGTTGCGAGGATCTGCGTCGCTCCGTCGACGCCTATTTTTCGCAGCAGAACGTTTATGACATCAGCGTGCGGGGAACGCTCGGCCTCACCGACGACGACGTGGATGCCGTGGCTGCGCTCGACGGCGTCGACGTGGCGGAGGGCATCTACTCCGAGACAGTCTACACGCCGGTCGGCAAGACCGTTAAGCGGGCCGCCGTGCAGAGCCTCTCTAAAAACGATATCGACCAGCCGGTCCTCATCGACGGAGACCTGCCCGAGGCCGCAGACGAGGTCGCGGTCACCTCGGCCTATCTCAAGCGCACCAAAAAGAAGATCGGCGACACGCTGACCTTTGAGGACAAGGCCACGGCAGGCAAAGCGGATGACGCAGGCGATGGCGATAGCTCCGCGGCTTCCACCACCATATTCCGCCGCGGTACCTACACCATCACGGCCGAGGTGGCGGACCCCACCGACATCGCCGCGAACACCGGCAGCTCCTTCCGCGCCACCGGCACGAACGACTATGCCTTCTACGTGGACGAGTCGGCGGCGAGCATCTCGAGCTACACCGCCATCCACGTGCGCGTCGATTCGTCGAGCGACCTCTACTGCTTCTCTGCTGACTACACCGACAAGGTGGTCGACGTCACGGACGAGATCGAGCGCATCCGCCATACGCGCGAGAAGGCGCGCCGCAAGGAGCTGCTCAAAGACACGTCCAAGATGATCGAGCTGCAGTCGCAGCAGGCGCTCTCCGATCTTGCCGCATCCGGCCTCTCGGGCGCGCAGCTCAAGGCGCAGCAGCAGACGATCGAGGAGCAGGCGGACGCATCGCTCAAAGAGGCATCTGACTCGCTCGGCGCTTCCACCTGGTATGTGCAGGACCGCTCGGGCATCGGCAGCTTTGCGAGCGTCGACTCCGACATGTCGTCCATCGAGGCGATCGCCACGGCGTTCCCGGCGATCTTCTTTGTGGTGGCGGTGCTCATCAGCCTCACCACGGCCACGCGCATGGTGGAAGAGGAGCGCACGCTCATCGGGCTCTACAAGGCGCTCGGCTACAGCCGCAACAAGATCCTCTCCAAGTACGTGGGTTACGCGCTTGCGGCATGCGTGGTGGGCGGCGTCGTTGGCAACCTCGTGGGCTTTATCGCGCTGCCGCTCTTCTTGTTCCACGTGTTCACGTCCATGTACGTGGTGCCCAACATGCAGCTCTTCTACAGCGTGGGTATGTCGATCGGGTCGGTGGCGCTCTTTGCCGTGGGCGTGGCGGGGGCCGCGTTCGTCGCGTGCCGTCGCGAGCTTGCCGAATCGCCTGCAGCGCTCATGCGCCCCAAGGCGCCGCGTGCCGGATCGCGCATCTTGCTCGAGCGCGTGCGCCCGCTCTGGAGCCGCCTCGGCTTTTTGAACAAGGTCACGGCCCGCAATCTGTTCCGCTACAAGATGCGCTTTTTTATGACGACGTTCGGCATTGCGGGGTGCTGCGCACTCGTGATCTGCGGCCTCGGCATCCGAGACACAGTCGTCGGCCTCTCGGACCGCCAGTACGGCGGCGTCACGCGCTATGACCTTATGGCCGTCTCGACCTCGGGCGAGCTCGCCGACCTCACCGCCGAGCTCGAGGAGCGCGCTGCAGCCGAGGGCTCCAAGGTCTCGCTCGGCTCTAAGATCGAGGTTCAGCTCGAGTCGGTGACGGCTGAGTTCGGCGGAAAAAAGGAATCGGTGCAGATCGTGGTCGTGCCCACCGAGAGCGTGGATGCGCTGGGTGACTACGTAAAGCTCGCTGATGCGGACGGAGCAGCGATCGAGCTGGGCAGCGCGGGCTGCGACCTCAGCAAGAGCGCGCAGATGGTGCTCGGCGCCAAGGTTGGCGAGAAGATCGAGCTGCAGGATTCCGCGCTCGATACCGCCCGTGTTCGCGTGTCGTCCACGTCGATGAACTATCTCGGCAGCACCGTCTATCTCTCGCAGGGGGCCTACGAGAAGGCCTTTGGCAAAAAGATGCAGACAAATGCCCTCATCGCCAAGCTCGATGGCGGAGCAGACGACCAGATCGACTTTTGCCGCAGCACCAAGGCCGATGGGTGGCTCAGCGTGTCGAGCACGGCCGACCAGGTCAAGAACTTCGAGAAGAACTTCTCCATCATCAACGCGGTCGTGGCGCTCGTGACCGCCATGGCGGCGGCGCTCTCGTTCGTGGTGGTGTTCACGCTCTCGAACACTAACATCTCGGAGCGCGAGCGCGAGCTCGCGACCATCAAGGTGCTCGGCTTTAACCGGCACGAGGTGCACCGCTACGTCAACAAAGAGACGCTCATTCTCACGGGTATCGGTGCCGTGGTGGGCGTGCCGCTCGGCTACGTGCTGGCGCGGAGCTTTACCTATGTGCTGCAGATGCCATCGCTCTACTTTGATGTGCATGTGCAGCCGGTGAGCTATGCGATCGCCGTCGCGCTCTCGTTCGTGTTCACGATCGTTGTGAACCAGGCCACCAACCGCAGCCTCAATCGTATCGACATGGTAGGCGCGCTCAAGAGCGCCGAGTAGGGGAGACGAGGGGTCCCGCCTGCGGGGATTTCCCGGCATGGATAAGCGGCCGGCGCTGCATGCTCGATCGGCGGGTATGCGGCGCCGGCTATGTTGTGCGTATTATCGTCGCTGCTAAAAGCAGATATTGCGCCCAGGTGCTCCGACTGCTGGCGCCTGCATAAAAAGAAGCCGTCCGGCACCGGGATTTCCTCGGATGCCGGACGGCTCTATCGTTCGTCGACAAACGCGTCGTCGCTACGCGCTCCCTGCGGAGCCGCGCCTGCCCTTACTCGTCGCCGAAACTGATGCCGAGCGCCTTGGCCTCGCGCACGAGGTCGCTCTCGGGGTCGACGTACTTGAGCTTGCCGGCCACCTTCTCGAGCGGGGTGCGGGTCATTTTGCCGTTCTTCTGGGCGATCATGTAGCCGAACTCGCCGGCGAGGCAGCCGAGTGCCGCCTCAACGCCGCACTGCGTGGCAAAGATACGGTCCTGCGCATCGGGCTGGCCGCCGCGCTGGGTATGGCCGGGGATCGCCACGCGGGTCTCGCGGCCGCAGCGCTCCTCGATCTCGCGCGCGATGTCGTACACGATCGACGGGCTCGTGCGCTCGGCGAGCTTCTTCTTGTACTCCTTTTTGGAGAGCGCCGCGTCTTCCTGCGAGATCGCGCCCTCGGCCACCGCCACGATGGTAAAGCGGCTGCCGGTCTCCATGCGCTTCTCGATCGTCTTGATGACGTTCTCCATCTTGTAGGGGATCTCGGGGATGAGGATCACGTCGGCGCCGCCGGCCACGCCCGCATACAGCGGGATCCAGCCGACCTTGTGGCCCATGATCTCGATCACAAACACGCGCCCGTGGCTCGAGGCCGTGGTGTGGATGTCGTCGATGCACTTGGTGGCAACGTCGATGGCGCTCGTAAAGCCGAACGTCATGTCGGTGCCCCAGGTGTCGTTATCGATGGTCTTGGGCAGCGCGATGACGTTGAGGCCCTCCTCGCGCAGGCGGTTGGCCGTCTTGGTGGAGCCGTTGCCGCCCAGCATAAAGAGGCAGTCGAGCTTGAGCTTGTGGTAGGTGTGCACCATGGCGGGCACCTTCTCGACGCCGTCGGCCTCAGGGATGTCGAGGCGCTTGAAGGGCGTGCGGCTCGTGCCCAGGATGGTGCCGCCGCGGGTGAGGATGCCGCTGAAGTCGCTCATGGTCATGACCCTAAAGCGGCTGTAGATGAGGCCCTGGTAACCGTTCTCGAATCCGTAGATCTCGACGGGCTCCGCGCTGTTGGCCATAAGCGTCTTGACGATGCCGCGCATGGTGGCGTTGAGCGCCTGGCAGTCGCCACCGCTGGTGAGAAGACCGATCCTGAGCATGATGTGTCCTTCCGGGCGAGTTGCATTGCTAGCGCATAAGTTTACCCCTAGCGAGCGGCCGGGATTGTTACGTCTTGGCGCCCCCTGCATCAAAGCAGCGGCGTGCGCGCTCGTCCGTCGTGCGTGGACACGCCCGCTCGTTCGGGCATGGGGTCGAGGTCCCGGTGTGATCCGTTCTGTTCTGTTCGACTGAGGTCCAAGAGCACTGTTTGAGCCGATCCGAAACGCTTGATGCAAGGCCGGCGGCGCGGCGGGGCGTGGTGCCTTGCGTGTTGTTTCCCCAAGCCTCGCGAGCGCCTGCGCGCACGGTGGTAGGGTAGGGCGCGTTGTGTGTGCACGCCCTGCACGGGCGTGTTGACGAGAGAAGGGCGTGCGATGGCGAGCGAGAACGAGTTGGGGCAGGATCTTTGCGAGGAGTCTTGCGCCGTGGGGGTCGACGACCTCGAGGCGGCAAGCGACCTCTGTGACTTTATCGAGCGCTGCCCGAGCATGTTCCACACGGCCGCGACCGTGGCAGACGAGCTCGAGCAGGCGGGCTTTGAGCGCCTTGCCGAGGGCTCTGCCTGGAAGATCGAGCGCGGAGGGCGCTACTTTGTGCAACGGAACGCCTCGAGCACGATCGCGTTCAGGGTCGGAGCCGACGTTGCCGAGCCAGCCGGCGCACAGGCGGACGGCGCCCCGTACCGGTTCCAGCTCACGGCGAGCCATGGCGATTCGCCTACCTTCAAGGTTAAGGCCGTGCCTGAGCTCGAGGGGCCGGGCGAGTACCTGCGCCTCGACACCGAGGCCTACGGCGGCATGATCGACTACACCTGGTTCGACCGTCCGCTCACCTTTGCCGGTCGCGTGCTCGTGCGCGAGGGCGCGCGCATCGAGAGCCGCCTGTTCTGCCCCGACCGCGACCTGGCGCTCATCCCGAGCCTCGCCATCCATATGGATCGCAGCGTCAACAAGGGTTTTGCCCCCAACCGCGCGACCGATCTCTGCCCGCTCTTCTCGGCCGGCGCGCTCGGCGCGGGCGCCTTTGACGCGATGGTCGCCGAGGAGCTCAACGTGGAGCCCGAGCAGGTCGTGGGCCGCGATCTATTTTTGGCCACGCGTCAGGAGCCGTGCGTATGGGGCCAGGCCAACGAGTTCATCTCGGCACCCCGTCTCGATGACCTTGCCTGCGCCTACACCGCCCTCCGAGCGTTTGTGGCGAGCGAGAACCCGGCCTGCATCACGGTCTACTGCTGCTTTGACAACGAGGAGGTCGGCTCCAACACCAAGCAGGGGGCGATGTCGACCTTCCTGCCCGATACGCTCCGCCGCGTTAATGCCGCGCTCGGCTACGCGGACGAGGACTATCTCCGCGCGCTTGCGGCTTCGATGCTCGTGAGCTGCGACAACGCCCATGCGCTGCACCCGGCGCATCCCGAGGCCTACGACGGCGTGAACCGCGTGGCGCTGAATGGCGGCATCGTGGTCAAGGAGGCCGCGAACCAGGCCTACTGCACCGACGCCTTCAGCCGCGCGGCGTTCCTGGCCATCTGCTCCGATGTGGATGTGCCCGTGCAGATGTTCGCCAACCGGAGCGACAAGGCGGGCGGCTCGACCCTGGGCAACCTGAGCAATATCCAGGCGAGCATGCATGCGGTCGACGTGGGCCTGCCGCAGCTCGCCATGCATTCGAGCTACGAGACCGCCGGCACGCGCGACGTGGCGTACGCGATCTGTGCTCTCAGCGCCTTCTATGAGGCCGATCTGCGCATTTGCGGCGCTGAGTCGATCGAGCTCGGGTAGCTCGGTCGCGGCACAGCACTTGCGAGCGAGCGTCGCTCGGGCGCATAGATTGAGAATCGGGCGGAGCAGCGCGGCATGCCGGTTGCTCCGCCCGATTTAATTTGAGGTTCGTACCCGTGTGCGGTTGCGTGCGCGCGGAGTGGCCGTGCGCGTTCGCTCACGCAAGTCCTCTGGTCGCTCGATTGCGGATTTCAAGCTATTCGATCAGCTCGTAGCCATCGTGTTCGTTAAAAGGCCCGTCGACTGGTGCGCGCATGCGGGCGATCCACCGAATCGGTTAGCGCTCCACCTGGTTGCGGAGGGGCTCGCCTGCTGCGAGATGGCGCAGGTTCTCGGCGGCGATGCTCATGATGTTGTCGAGGGTCACGCTCAGGTGCAGCCAGCCCGAGATATGGGGCGTGAGCAGCAGGTTCGGCGCGTCCCAGATCGGGTCGTCGGCGGGGAGCGGCTCGGGATCGCACACATCGAGCGCGGCGCCGGCGAGCTTGCCGCTCTCGAGCGCGGCGATGAGTGCGGCGTTGTCCACGAGGTCGCCGCGCCCGCCGTTCACGAACCAAGCACCGGGTTTGCAGGCTGCAAAGAAGTCGGCATCGGCGAGCTTGCGCGTGGCGGCGCTGCTCGGCAAAAAGCTTGCCACCACGTCGGCGCGGCCGAGCGCGTCGTCAAGCTCATCCATGGAGTGCATGGCCTCGAACACGCTCGGGTAGGCGAGCGTGTTGCGCTTGGCACCCTCAACATGTGCGCCCATGGCACGGCAGAGCTCGGCAAAGTGCGTGCCGATATCGCCCGCGCCGAGCACGAGCACATGCGCGCCGCGCAGCGTGCTCACCGGTCCCAGATCGCACCAGTCGTGCTCGCGCTGGGCGCGCTCGTAGCCGGGCAGACGCTTGATGAGCGAGAGGAGCATGGCGAACATGTGCTCACTCACGGCCTGGCCGTAGGCACCAACGGCGCAGCAGAGCCCGGCGTCGGCGGGCACGGTTCCCGCAGCGAGATAGTTGTCGTAGCCGGCGCTCTGCAGCTGCAGGAGTTTGAGGTTGTCTGCGTTGCGCAGCAGCTCGGGGTCCGCGTTGCCCACGATCACGTCGGCTGCGGTGACGAGCTCGGGTAGCGCGATGTTGGCGGTATCGGTATAGACGATGTTCGCCCCCGGCGCGCTTGCCGCGAGCTCGGCGCGATGCGTATCGGTCGCGGGCAACAGGCACAGGATATTCACGGTGGATCCTCTCGGTTCGTGTTCGTTCGGGGGCATTGTCTCACGATGCCTCTCGGCTGGCACGTTCGGTTCCGCGCGTTACGCCGTCGTAATCCCCAGGGCACCGATCGGTCGCACGGTCAGAGGGGCCGGACATCACCCTGCCGCCGCTAACGCGGACCTTGCGCACGGGGCACCTGTTGCAAACGGGCATACTGCGTATCGGCAGTGCATATGCTATACATGCTTTACGTATTTACCTGCACGGGGTATGCTTGTTATAACAATAACGAGAGGAGCGCTCATGCCAACCGCGACGGCGCAGATCAACGTCCGCCTCGATGCAGAGCTCAAGAGGAACGGCGATGAGGCGTTGAGCGCATCGGGCATGACGCCCAGCCAGGCCGTGCGCTCCCTATGGGAACTGGCGTCGTCGATGGCGGACCGTCCCGGAGCGCTCTCCGATATCTTGCAGCCCGGGCAGGCTCAGGAGGAACAGCGTGAGCGCAGGCGCGCCGCAAAGCGCAAGCTCGCCCTCATCGATCAAGGCTCAACACTCTTTGCCGCCGCTTGCAGCCATGCAGGGATAGACGCCGCGGAGGCCATGCCTGCGAGTGATGAGGACCTCAAGCGAGCGGCCTATGCGGAGCGCTATGGCGACGAGATGAGCTGGCTCTATGAGTGATGAGGCCAAGCTGATCCTGGTCGACACCAACGTGTGGCTCGACTACTTCATCCCGAACCGCGGCGGCCGCGCGGACGCCATCGCTTTTCTGAGAGGCGCCTGCGAGGCCGATGCCGATCTGTTGTACGCGGCTGCGTCCTCCAAAGACCTGTTTTATCTCATCGCGAGCGAGCACAAGGCATGGTATCGACGTGCGCATGGGGAGCTTACTCACGAGGCCGCGGCCGCAGCGACATCGCTCGCATGGGATTGCCTCGAGAATCTTTCTGAGTTGGCAACGCCCGTGCCGTGCGACCTGAGCGACATCTGGCTGGCCAAAAAACATCGGGCACTTCATAGCGACTATGAGGATGACCTGGTGATCGCGGCGGCTCTGCGCGCGCATGCCGATCTGCTGGTCACGAACAACGCCGCGCTCTGTTCGCATGCCCCGGTAGCCGCCATGTGCACGGCTGATGCGATTCAGTATCTCAAGACGCTCTGATGGCAGGTTCGCAACGTTTTTATTCCGCGCCCGCTTGCACTGGCTGAGGGATCGGGTCGGGCTATTCGATCGTCTTGTCGTAGGGGAGCGCGAGGAATTCGAGCAGGTCGTCCTCCTCTGTATAGCGATAGACGATCACGAAGGGCGGAACGGGAAACCGCCGAATACCGGGACCGAATTTGAGAACGAGCGACTCGGGGAGATCCTCGGAACCCATGCGCGGAAACGCCTCGATGGCGGCCAGCCTGCGATCGAGCTCTGCGAGCACGCGGTCTGAGTAGATAGCGGCAACGTCCTCGGCAAAGTGGGCCGCGTAGCGCACGTTAGGCATAGCGCTGGCGCTTGTTGTCGGCGGCTTTGAACATCTCTGCACGCGAAGTGGTAAAGCGCCCTGCCTCGATGTCCTCAAGGCCTTCCTGGATTTCGCGCGCGAGATACGCTTCGTAGACGGCTGCCTCGCGCTCGCGTTTTAGGAGCGCCGCAAGGGCTTCTTCGCTCGCAAATATGTAGGCACCGCGTCCGTTTTCGGTGATGCGCACGACGTCGTTCTTGGCAGCGGTCTTTACGGCCTTGGGATCTTTGGAGAGCGCTGTGATGGGAAAAATCGGCGCCCATCCCTCTTTCTGACTATAATCCGACATGCGTCCTCCAATAATCTGATTTAAATAGAATGCTAGCACAGCCGAAGCAAAAGGCATGCGTATTTCCCGTCAGACCCGGTGGGTTTCTTTCCGCATGCGGCCGTGTTGCCTAACAACAGACGCCGCCGATATCTGCGCATCGGCGCCCGCTCTGGGTTCCTCCGGTGTGCCGAGGGGGCGCGTGCTGTATACGGCTGCAGCGACAACCGTTCTCGCCGTCGTCGCTAGCTAACAAATAAGCGGGTGCGGAACGTTTTGCTCCGCACCCGCTTTATCGCGGTTTTTGATTGTCGGCCGCTTGCTCGGCGGCCTTAGCAGGCGTGCTGCCTACAGATGGCTCGTGATGAGTTCCATCTCGCCCGCGAGCTCGAGGCTCTCGACCGTGCTCGGCACGAGCAGGTGGGCGCCCTTGCTCAGGGCCTCGCCGTTGACGGTGCCTGCGCCCTCGATCACCGAGAGACAGACGAACGGCCAACGCTGCACCAGCGTCTTCTCGCCGCTCACACGGATGCGGTCGACCGTGTAGATGCGGTTGCTTTCGAGCTCGGTCACGCCGTCCATCTCGGGTGCGCTCACCGTGCCGTCCGTGGGCGCCTGCACGTCGAAGTCGATGCAGTCGAGGCTCTGCTCAATGTGAAGCGGGCGGAGCTTGCCGTCGGTGCCCGGGCGGTCGTAGTCGTAGAGGCGGTAGGTCACGTCGCTCGACTGCTGCGTCTCGAGGATGAGCGTGCCGCCCTTGATGGCGTGCACCGTGCCCGAGTCGATCTGGAAAAAGTCGCCCTTGTGGATGGGCACCTCGTTGAGCATGTCGGACCAGCGGCCCTCCTCGATCATCCGCGCGGCCTCGGCACGGTCGCGGGCGCGCTGGCCCACGATGATCGTGGCGCCCTCGTCGCAATCGAGCACGTACCAGCACTCGGTCTTGCCGAGGCTGCCGTTCTCGTGCTCGGCGGCGTAGGCGTCGTTGGGGTGCACCTGGATCGAGAGGTCGTCCTTGGCGTCGAGAATCTTGATGAGCAGCGGGAACACGTCACCCTCGGCGCCACCGAAAAGCTCGCGGTGCTCGTCCCAGAGCTCCGAGAGATGCTTGCCTGCGAACGCGCCGCCCTCGATCAGGCAGTCGCCGTTGGGGTGCGCCGAGATGGCCCAGCACTCGCCGATGCCGCCCTCGGGAATCTCGTAGCCGAACTCGGTCTCGAGCTTGCGCCCTCCCCAGATCTTCTCGTGAAAGATGGGCTTGAGCTTGATGAGGTCCGCCATGTGCATGTCCTTTCTGCCGCGGAACCAAAGGTGACTGGTGGTTTATGCCAAGGTGACGTTGTGCAACTCATAACGGGCGCCGACGTTGCGCGAAACGGAGTACTCGAACGCGGTGCCGCTGTCCAAAAAGCCGATCTGGTTGAGTTCGAGCAGGGGGGAGCCGGGTACAACCTCGAGTCGCTCGGCCTCCTCGTCGGTGGCGGCCACGGCGCGCACGGTGCGGTGG
>CAVCLY010000025.1:0-23300 GCA_963603165.1 Faecalibacterium prausnitzii | reverse complement strand
ACTCGGCGGCGAGCATCTTGGAGAGCATGTTCACGCCGGCCTTGGTGGAGGAGTACACGCCGCTGAAGGTCTCGGGCGTGTAGCTCGCGGCGGTGGAGATGTGCACCAGGCGACCCTTGCCGGCGCGGATCATCTCGCGTCCAAAGCGCTGCGAGGCGATAAAGGTGCCGGTGAGGTTGACCTTGAGGACGGTCTCGAAGTCAGAGAGCGGCAGATCCTCCATGGGGGCAAAGCGCAGAAGCCCCGCGGTGTTCACGAGAACATCGACCTTGCCGAAGTCGCGGATGGTGGCGTCGACGGCGGCCTGGACCTCGTCCTCGCTCGTGGCGTCCATGCGGTAGCCCTCGGCGTGGATGCCGTACTCCTCGCTGAGCTTGGCGGCTGCAGCTTTGGTCTTCTCTTCATCGAGGTCGAGCAGCACGACGTCGGCGCCGTTGCGCGCGAACTCGCGGCAGATCTCCTCGCCCATACCGCCGAGCGCGCCCGTGACGGCGCAGACATCACCCTTGAGGTTCAGCCAGTTTTCCATGTAATGCCTCCTGTGTTCGGGGCGCTGGGCGCGCCCGTCCGTAGCGCGGCGCACCCATTCTGCGCCGTGCATCTTCCGGGGCGCCCCCATTCGGCGCACCCGTTGCCCCGATGCTAGGCCGCACGCGCCGCCACGGGAATTACCGATCGGGAAAGTCGGTAAAAACCTCTGGTTAAAACCGCAGGCAGAAGCTATGATTTTCTGAGGGTTAGGGGGTCATTTATGTTAGACAGAAGGCTCGAGTCGGTCTTGGCTGCGGCAGACGCCGGCAGCTTTTCGCGCGCGGCGGCCCGCATGAGCATCTCCGTGCCGGCGCTCGTCAAACAGGTCACGAGTTTTGAGAGCGAGTTCGGCGTTCGCGTGTTCGAGCGCACCCATGCCGGCGTGACCCTCACCTCGACCGGTGCGCTGCTCGTGGACGACGCGCGGCGTTTGGGCGTGCTTGCAGACGAGGCCCTCCGGCGAGCGCGCGATGCCGAGGCCGCCGGCTCTTCCAACCTGGTGCGCCTGGGCGTGTCGCTCATGGCGCCGGGGCGCAACACCCAGGCCATGTGGCCGCGCGTGCACGAGCTCGCGCCCGACCTGCATCTGCAGATCGTGCAGGTGGGCGATCTTTACGATTCGGCCGTAACGCCCATGACGCGCCTGGGGAACGAGGTCGATGTGGTGCAGACGAGCTATTCCACCTCGCGCTGGGGCGGCTCATGCCAGCTGCTCAAGCTCTTTTCCACTCCGTTTTACGTGGATGTTCTGCGCTCCAGCCCGCTCGCCCGCCGTTCCGCGCTCGCGATGGGCGATCTTTCGGGGTTGCGCGTGCGCATACTCCGCCATGCAAACGATGCCACCGACGATCTGCGCGACGTGCTCATGCTCCGCAACGACGTGACGGTCGTGGATGCCGAGGCGTTCGACTTCGACCTGTTCAACGAGGCCGGCGAGCGCGGCGATGCGGTGCTCACGAGCGGCGCGTGGTCGGGTGTGCACCCGGCGTTCACGGGCGTGCCGCTCAACTGCGGTTTTGTGGTCCCGTGCTTTTTGGCCTATGCGGAACATCCCGCCCCGCAGGTGGAGCGCTTTGTGCATGCCCTCGAGCGCGTTGTGGCCGAGGGCGGCGCAGTGTAGCCGAGCATTCGTGACGAAGCAGAAGTGAAGGCGGCGCAGCTGTTGGCGTCGCCCACGTTTTCTTCTGGGCGCCTTGTGCCCGGAGCGGTCGTCCCTAGATGACGACGCCGTTGCAGTGGTCGATCTCGTGCTGGATGATCTGCGCGGTAAAGCCGCTAAAGCTCTGCGTGCGCGTGTGCCAGGCGGCATCGGTCCACGTGACCTTAATGCGCCGGTAGCGCGTGGCGGGGCGGGTGCCCTCGAGCGAGAGACAGGCCTCCTCGGCCTGGTAGGGGTCTGCGTGCTCTACGATCGCGGGGTTGAACATGAGGAGCGCGCGCCCGTTGTCGTCGACGGCGATCACGCGCTTGCGCACGCCGACCATGTTGGCGGCGAGCCCCACGCACTCATGCGCATGCGCGGCGAGCGTGTCGAGCAGGTCCTGCCCGAGCGCCGCATCGTCGGGCGTGGCGTCGGCACTCGGCATGCGCAACATCAACGGCGAATGAACGATCTCGCGGATCATGGGGGCTCCTTGGGTCGAGTGGGGTCGGGAGCATTATAAGCGGCAATGAACTGGCGTCTCTTGAATTCGGCTAGGCCCGATCTGCTACCCTGGGCCCATTAAGTGAGCGAGGCTTTGAGGGCGTTATGGATACTGATCAACTGAGTTCCAACATGAATGACCAGGCGAGGGGCCGCGACGGCGGGCCGCAACTCATAGCGAACAGCAAGATAAGCGGTTCACTTCTGTCTGCCATAAAGACACAGCTGGAAAATTGCACGTCATTCGATTTCTGTGTTGCGTTCGTTGCCGACAGCGGGCTTCAGGTTCTTATCGAGGCGTTTAACGAACTGAGGGCGCGCGGCGTTAAAGGCCGCTTGTTGACGTCAACATACCTGAACTTCAACAGCCCCGATGCGTTCCGCAAGCTTTTGCAGTACGAGAACATCGAGACGCGTGTGTTCCAAGGCAATCTGCACGCTAAAGGCTATATATTCGACGATGGGCAAACGAGTACGGTTATCGTCGGCAGCTCGAATATGACGCAGATGGCTTTGACGTGCAACAAGGAATGGAACATCCTCTATCGGTCGTTCAATTCGTCTGAGTTGCTCGCAGGTGTTAAGGGCGAGTTCGAGGCTTTGTGGAGCGATGAGCAGACGGCCTCCCTGTCGACAAGGTGGATCGACAAATATGCGGCAAGTCGAAAACCGGTGTCGGTCGATCGCAACCGAACCGCTTTCCGTGATGACGGCCAAGGCGCCGATGTCGATTCTGGTGCGACGCCGAAGCCGAACAAGATGCAGGCGTGCGCCCTTGAGGCGCTTGCCGTGATCCATCGAAAGGCGAGCCCTCGTGCGCTGCTCATCTCAGCGACGGGAACGGGCAAAACATATCTTTCCGCTTTCGATGTGCTCGCGACCCGACCGAAGCGCGTGTTGTTCCTCGTCCATAGGCGGAGGATTTTGGCCGCGTCGCGCAAGAGCTACGAGCGTTTGCTCGGATCTCTCTATTCCTTTGCCGATTATTCTGCGGGCAAGGATCTCTCGTCTGCTACCTGCGTTTTTGCCATGTCGTCGACGGTTGCTCCGCATATCGAGGAATTCAAGCGGGATGAGTTCGACTACATCATCGTTGATGAGGCGCATAGAACGGGTTCTGCAAGCTATCAAAAGATCCTGGCTTACTTTCAGCCGAAGTTCGTATTGGGCATGACGGCAACGCCGAACCGAACGGACGGCTATGACGTTTACGCGCTCTTTAATCACGTGATCGCGTTTCAGATCACTCTGCAAGATGCGCTTGCGGAGGACATGCTCGCGCCGTTCCACTATTTTGGGATTGCCGATCTCGAGATCGATGACGCTGCTATCGAGGACTTTAACCTGTTTGGTAAGTTGACGTCGGACGAGCGCGTGCGACATATCGTCGATAAGATCGAGGAGTATTCCATCGCTCGGGCGGGGCGTCGTGGGCTCATTTTCTGCAATAGGAATGCTGAGGCGCGCGAGCTCTCGCGTAAGTTCAACGAGCTCGGGTATCGCACCGTTGCGATAAGCGGCGAGGATAAAGATGACGAACGCGACCGAGCGATCGCGCGCCTGGAAGCCGGGGAGCTGGAGTATATCTTCTCGGTCGACATCATGAACGAAGGTGTCGATATTCCCTCAGTGAATCAGATCATCATGCTTCGCAGGACCGATTCTGCCATTGTGTTTGTGCAGCAGCTGGGGCGCGGTTTGCGAAAAGACGAGGGGAGCGGCAAGGAATACGTGCTCGTCCTCGACTTTATCGGGAACTATCAGAGCAATTTCCTGGTGCCCGTCGCGCTCTCGGGCGATAAGACCTACAACAAGGATCGCTTGCGCCGCTTGGTTCAGGAGGGAGACTCCACCATCCCCGGTTGCTCGACGGTGAGTTTCGACAAGGTCTCAGAGAGCCGTATCTATCGAGCGATCGATGGAGGGGACTTTACCTCGCTGCGTTTCATTAAGGCCGAGTACATGGATCTTCGGCAAAAACTGGGGCATATCCCGACCCTTTTGGAATTCGATCAAACGGGATCCATCGATCCTCTGTTGATCTTCAGGAACGGTGCACTGGGCTCGTACCATGCGTTTCTTTCGAAATACGAGAAGAGCTACGAGGTCTCTTTCAATGAGTCTCAGTGCAACGTGTTGAAGTTTCTCTCGCAAAAACTTGCCGCAGGCAAGCGTTTCGAGGATCTCTTTCTGCTCAAGGAACTCGTTGAGCGTGGATATGAGGGCTATGAAGACATGCGGGCCGCAGCGATGGAGCGGTATAAGAAACGTGTTAAGACTTCCGCCATGAAGTCGGCCGTCGCGTTGCTGAAAGGCGACTTTTCCTCGACCAAGAGCTTTGCTCCGATGGTGATCGATGACGGATCCGGCCCCCGCTTGATAAAGAGCTTTGCGGAAGATCTGCGTGACGATGAGTTCAAGCGTCAGGTGCTCGAGGTGATCGAGTTCGGGTTGTCTCGCAACAAGGAGGGGTATGCGGAGACCTATGCCGATACCAACCTGGTCTTAAATGCAAAGTACACGTATGAGGACGTGTGTCGGCTGCTTGACTGGGATAAAAACGTCAACGGTCAGAACATCGGCGGCTATAAGTACGACCGGAAGACCAATACGTTTCCCGTGTTCATCAACTATGACAAAGCGCCGGGCATCTCGAGCTCCATTGCCTATGAAGACAGGTTCGTATCCGAAGACACCCTGATCGCCATCTCCAAGCAACCGCGCCGGCTCGATTCTCCCGAAATCGAAAGGCTGCGCGAATGGAAGTCGAACGGCATGAAAATCTATCTATTCATGCGTAAGAACAAAAGCGATGGAACGAGCAAGGAATTCTATTTTCTGGGGGAGATGGAGCCGACTGGAAACTTTAAGGAGACAGCGGTAGGCGAGGACAAAAAGCCGGCAGTCGAGATCGAATATCACTTAAAACATCCGGTCGAGCAGGGGATATATCACTTTATGACAAGCGATCTGAGCGAATGAAAACGGGGCTCGTTACGGGCCCCGTTAATCTTAATCAGTTGCGTTCGCAATCTTCTTTTCGAGTTCCTTTACCACCTCGATATCCGCCGGAAGCCAATCGACCGTCCAGAGGTCCTCGGTGCTGAGCCAGCGAAGATCTTCGTGGGCATGCTCATGGAGCTCTCCCGATTGGATGGTCGCAAGAAAGCACTGCATCGAGAGATGGAAAGTCTCGTAATCGTGTTCGACCGTGCAGAGATATTCGAGGTCGCCGATGGTAAGTTCGAGTTCCTCTTGAATCTCGCGAACAATGGCTTCCTCGCCGGTCTCGCCTGGCTCGAGCTTGCCTCCGGGGAACTCCCAGCCATCTTTGAACTCACCGTAGCCGCGCTGGCAGCTGAGGATCTTGCCGTCTTTTTTGATGATCGCTGCAGCGACATTGATCGACTTCATATGATTGCATCCCTTCGTTTTGACCGATCAAGTATACGCGTCGTTTCGGAATCTGTGTCCGGGCGGGGTTCTACCTTCTGGCTGTACGGAAAATGCCTGAGCGAGGGCGCTATGAAGGCTCTTGCTTGGAAGGTTGGAAGGGGTCGGCTATGTATGAGCCGTCGCGGTTGGTGTCTTCGTTTCATGTTGCGGGGTTTCAGTACTGGGATGGGGCCATGGCGCTCTGCGACCTTAAGCCCGGCGATGCGCTAACGCTGGTGCCGGAGTTCGATAATCCGCATGATTCGACTGCTGTGGCCATCTATAGCGGCAAGTTCAAGCTGGGGTTCGTGCCCGCCGAGCAGAACGAGCTCTTGGCCCAGCTGATGTTCTATGGCCATGCGGACGCCTTTGAGGCGCGTGTTCAGCAGGTTGCTCCCGATCGGAGTCCTTGGCATCAGCTGCGTGTTGGCCTTTACGTGCGCGATGCCCGCTAAGATGCCGTAGAACACGCGATATTGGGTGAGGGACGGGGCTTGTTTTCCATGGGGCGCGAGATGCACTTTGATAATGCGTGCCTTTCCTAGAGGTCTCAAGCGGCCTGTCCTTTGCGCGCCATGTGATACTGTCGCACACGCTTCGACGGCATGCCCTGGGCGTCGCAAAGTCGCCCGCGCCGCCCGCCGTCTTGCTTTCAGCACTTTTGTGTCCGTGCGGGCGGGTAAAGTGGTGTGCAAGCAAAACGCCCGGTTAAGGAGCCCCGAATGAACCAGATCAAATGCCCGCACTGCGGAGAGGTCTTTAAGGTCGACGCCTCGGATTATGCGAACATCGTGGCGCAGGTACGCAACGCTGAGTTCGCGCACGACGTGCACGAGCGCGCCGAGGCGCTCAAGCGCGAGCAGGAGCAGGCGCTGGAGCTTGAGCGCACGCAGGCGGCGGCCGATCTGCAAAAGACGCTCGCTGAGCGCGATGCCCAGATCGAGCAGCTCAAGCACGAGGCCGAGACCGAGCTCGCGAGCGAGCGTGCGGCGCACGAGGCGGAGCTTGCCAAGCGAGACGGCGAGCGTGCGGCGGAGCTTGCCAAAACGTTGGCCGAGCGCGATGCCGAGCTGGCCGAACTGCGCGCCAAGGTTGCCGCCGCGGCCGATGAGCGCGACGCGGCATGCAAGGGCGCCGCGGCCGAGGCGCGTGCCGCCGCGCAGAAAGATGCAGCCGAGCTGCAGCGCGAGGTCGACCGCCTGCGCGCCGAGTCCGAGCGCAACAAAGATGCCGTGGCACTCGCGCGCGCCAACGCCCAGAGCGAGGCCCAAAAGGATATCGCCGAGCGCGATTCGCTGGTGGCCCAGCTCAAGGCGCAGCTTGCCGCCGCCGAGAACGAGCAGAAGCTCGCGCTCGCCCAGGCCTCTGCCGAGGCCGCAGCGCATGAGGCCACCGCGGTGAGCGCCGCCGAGCGGGAGCGCGACGCGGCCAAATCGGAGCTCGCGCAGGCGCAGGCCATAGCCGCGTCCGAAAAGGAGCAGGTCGCCTCGGCGCACAGGCTCGAGCTCGAACAGATCAAACAAACGAACGAAGCCATGCTCCGCATTAAGGAAGATGAGATCGAGCGCCTCAGGGACATGAAGGCGCGCCTCTCCACCAAGATGGTCGGCGAGAGCCTGGAGCAGCACTGCGAGACGGAGTTCAACCGCCTGCGCATGTCGATGTTCCCGAACGCCTACTTTGAGAAGGACAACGACGCGAGCGCGGGCACCAAGGGCGACTTTATCTTCCGCGAGAGCGACGACGCCGGCAACGAGATCGTCTCGATCATGTTCGAGATGAAAAACGAGAACGACGCCACGGCCACCAAGCACAAGAACGAGGACTTCTTTAAAAAGCTCGACCACGACCGCCGTCAGAAGGGGTGCGAGTACGCAGTGCTCGTGACCCTGCTCGAACCCGAGAGCGAGCTCTACAACGCGGGCATCGTGGACGTGAGCTACCGCTACCCCAAGATGTACGTGATCCGCCCGCAGTTCTTTATTCCGATCATCACGCTCCTGCGCAACGCCGCCCTGGGGGCACTCCAGTACAAACGCGAGCTCGCCGAATACAAGCAGCAGAACATCGACGTCACCAACTTTGAGAACAAGATGGAAGACTTCAAGACCCGCTTTAGCAAGAACTACGACCTCGCGCACCGCAAGTTCGATACCGCCATCGCCGAGATCGACAAGACCATCGACCATCTGCAGAAGGTCAAGGAGAACCTCATCTCGAGCGACCGCGGGCTGCGCCTGGCCAACGACAAGGCACAGGACCTGACCATCCGCAAGCTCACGCGCGCGAACCCCACCATGAAGGCCGCCTTCGACCAGGCGCGCGAGGCGAGCGCGGCTACGGGATTGGGCACCGCGGCGGATGCGACCGATGCCGGCGAGGCCGGGCGCTACGAGATAGACGAGTAGCAAAAGACCTGAGCTTGGAGGTTGCTCATGATGTGGTTTACGGCCGACCTGCATTTTGGCCATGCGAATATTCTGGGCGGGAACCAGCGCCCCTTTGCGACCCTCTCCAAGATGGAGCAGGCGCTGATCGCCAACATCAACGAGCGCGTGGACGCCGACGACCATCTCTACGTGCTCGGGGACTTTGCCTATGGCGGCAGCGTGCGGGAGGCCCGCGCCCTGCGCGAGAAGATCGCTTGCAAGAACGTGCACCTGGTGCGTGGCAACCACGACATGGATTATTCGGAGGGGGAGGGCGCCGGCACGTTCGCGAGTGAACAGGACTACCTCGAGATCGCGCCCGGCTTTGCGAACGGCCACAAACTGGTGCTCTTCCATTATCCGATCATGAGCTGGAACGGCAAGCGCCGCGGGTCGCTCATGCTCCACGGGCATATTCACAGCCACGGCGCGGAGTACAACGAGAAGAACCGCGCCCGCGGGATCCTGCGCTACGACGTGGGCGTCGACGCCAACGATTACGCCCCCGTGAGCCGCGACGAGATCCTGGCCTTCTTTAAGGACGAGCTCAAAAAGTACTAAGAGGCTGGTAGCCGGTAGTGTTTTAGTTTGTTAACACGACGGGTCACAGCCGGAAACCGCTCCGAAACACAGCGCTTTTAGCATCCTCTGCGGATAGAACGCGAACACGCACCCGAAGAGAGAGGTTTGGCGCATGTTCGACTGCAGCAAGAAGGGCGTCGTCGCGGTGGCGTCCCCGGCCCCCTGCGCACCGGAGAATAGGATCGCGCTCGAGGGCTTTTTGGATCTGGAGACCGCGCGCGGCGTGCGCGCGTACCATGCGAGCTTTCCTGAGTACGAGCCCACGCCCCTGGCCGACCTGCACGATACGGCGGCCGAGCTCGGCCTTGCAGGCATCTACGTCAAAGACGAGAGCTATCGCTTTGGGCTCAACGCCTTCAAGGTACTCGGCGGCTCCTACGCCATCGGCAAGTGCCTGGCCGAGCGCTTTGGCATTCCCGAGGGCGAGCTCACCTACGAGAAGCTCACGAGCCCTGAACTCCGCGAGAAGATCGCTCAGCTCACCTTTGTGACGGCGACGGACGGCAACCATGGCCGCGGCGTGGCATGGACGGCGAGCCGTCTGGGCGCCAAGAGCGTGGTCTACATGCCCAAGGGATCCGCCGCTGAGCGCTTGGAGAACATCCGGCGCGCGGGTGCCGACGCGAGCATCACCGAGTTCAACTACGACGACGCGGTGCGCTTTGCCGCCGAGCAGGCCGAGAAGAACGGCTGGATCATGGTGCAAGACACCGCCTGGGAGGGCTACGAGGACATTCCCCGCTGGATCATCCAGGGCTACGCGACCATGGCGCTCGAGGCCTATGAGCAGCTGCCGCAGGCCCCCACGCACGTGTTCGTGCAGGCGGGCGTGGGCAGCATGGCCACGAGCGCGACCGGGTTCCTCTCGGCGGTCTATGCGGGCTGCCCGCCGACCGTCTGCGTGGTGGAGCCCGATAGCGCCGACTGCGTGTACCGCACGGCCGCGGCCGACGACGGTGAGCTGCACCCCGTCACCGGCGACATGCCCACGATCATGGCGGGCCTTGCCTGCGGCGAGCCCTGCACGGTCGCCTGGCCCTATCTCCGCGCCTATGCGAGCCACTTTTTGAGCGTGCCCGACACCTGCGCGGCGCTCGGCATGCGCATACTCGCGGCTCCGGCCGGGGGCGATACCCGTGTGATCTCGGGCGAGTCGGGCGCGGCTGCCTTCGGCACGCTCGCCGCCATCATGCGCGAGCCCGAGCTCGCCGACGTGCGCGAGCGCCTGGGCCTTACCGAGAAGAGCGTGGTCCTCTGCTTCTCCACCGAGGGAGACACCGACCGCGCGGGCTACAAGAACGTTGTTTGGAAGGGCGCTTGCCCCTGGGAGAAAGTTGAGTGCTCATGCTGAGCGAGGAGCGTAAATCCACCGTTATCTCCACGGTTGCCGACCTGATCCGCTGCAGGAGCTATTCGGGCGAGGAGGGCGCGGTCGCCGCCGCGCTCGAGGGCGCCATGCGCGCGCAGGGCTTTGACGACGTGACGGTCGACCGCTACGGCAACGTCGTGGGCGTCATCCGCGGCAACCGCCCGGGCCCCAAGGTGCTCTTTGACGGCCACATGGACACCGTTGTGGTGAGCGACGTTTCGGAGTGGTCGCACGACCCCTTTGCCGCCGAGATCGTGGGCGGGCGCATGTACGGCCGCGGCACGTCCGACATGAAGGGCGCACTCGGCGCCATGACCTGCGCAGCCGGCTTTTTTGCGGCGGATTCCGGTCGCGATTTTGCCGGTGAGGTCTACGTGGCGGGCATCGTGCACGAGGAGTGCTTTGAGGGCGTGGCGGCCCGCGAGGTCGCCAAGAACGTCGCGCCCGATGTCGTGGTGATCGGCGAGTCGTCCAACCTCGATCTTAAGGTGGGGCAGCGCGGCCGCGCCGAGATCGTGGTCGAGACCCACGGCGTCTCGTGCCATTCGGCCAACCCCGAGAAAGGCGTTAACGCCGTCTACGCCATGAGCAAGCTTATCCCGCGCATCCGCCAGATCGTGCCGCCCGAGCAGGATCGCCTGGGCAAGGGCATCCTCGAGCTCACCGATATCAAGTCGAGCCCGTACCCGGGTGCCTCGGTGGTGCCCGACCGCTGCCGCGCGACCTTTGATCGCCGTCTGCTCGTGGACGAGACCCCCGAGGAGGTCATCGCGCCCATCGAGGAGGCGATCGCCCAACTCGGGGCCGAGGATGCCGAGGTCCGAGCCGAGGTGTACTACGCCCACGGCGAGGAGCGCTGCTACACGGGCGAGACCATCGAGTCCGACCGCTTCTTCCCGGGTTGGCTCTATTCCGAGGACGAGCCCTTTGTGGCCGATACCCTGGCTGAGCTCCGCTCGAGCGGCTTTGATCCCGACGTACGCGTGTACAACTTCTGCACGAACGGCTCGAGCTACGCGGGCGAGGCGCACATCAAGACGCTCGGCCTCGGCCCCAGCCAGGAGAACCTGGCGCACACGGTCGACGAGTACGTGGAGCTCGATCAGCTGACCGGTGCCGCCGCGTGCTACATGGCGATCATGCGCGCGCTCTGCAAGTAGAATCTCGGGCGCGGCCGGCTTTGCCGCGGGTGCCCTGCGCTCGCTCGGTAGCTGCCCGCTCGCGCCCCTAGCCAGCGAAAGGTCAAGGACATGGGCTCCCTGCTGATCAAGAACGGGACGGTTGTGGACGGCACCGGCGCCCCGCGTCTGCGCGCCGACGTGCTCGTGGAAGGCGACGTCATCCGCGCGATCGCTCCGAGCATCCCCGCCACGGGCGCCGAGGACGTCATCGATGCCGAAGGGCTCATCGTGGCCCCCGGCTTTATCGACACGCACAGCCATTCCGACCTCGCCGTGCTCGTGGAGCCCGAGGTGCTGCCCAAGGTCATGCAGGGCATCACCACCGAGATCTTGGGGCAAGACGGCGTGTCGATGGCCCCGCTGCCGCCCGAGCACATCGACTCCTGGCGCAAGAACCTCGCGGGGCTCGACGGCGATTCGGACGCGATCGATTGGACCTTCGGCACGACCGAGAACTACCTCGCCATGATCGAGGCGGCGCGCCCCGGGCTCAACGAGGGCTATCTGGTGCCGCACGGCAACGTGCGCATGGAGGCCATGGGCCTCGAGGACCGCGCGCCCACGGCCGACGAGCTCGCGCATATGCAGGCGATCGTCGAGCGCGAGATGGAGGCCGGAGCGTTCGGCCTCTCCACCGGCCTCATCTATATCCCCTGCGCCTACGCGCCCACCGAGGAGCTGATCGCGCTCTGCAGCGCCGCCGCCAAGCACGACGGCGTGTTCGTGACGCATCAGCGCTCCGAGGCCGATACTATCGTCGATTCCATGCACGAGACCGTGCGGATCGGGCGCGAATCGGGCGCGCGCGTGCATTTCTCGCACTTCAAGGTATGCGGCAAAAAGAACTGGGAGCACGTGCCCGAGATGCTGCGGATCCTCGATAGCGCCGAGGCCGAGGGCATCCCCGTGAGCTTTGACCAGTACCCCTACGTGGCCGGCTCCACCATGATGGGCGCCTGCCTGCCGCCCTGGGTCTACGACGGCGGCACCGACTGCGCGCTCGAGCGCCTCACGCATCCCGAGCTGCGCCGCCGCATGATCCACGACATCCAGGAGGACGCCCCCGGCTGGGACGACTTCATCGACTTCGCCGGGTTCGACAACATCTACTGCACGAGCGTAAAGACCGCGGCGAACGCCGATGCGGTGGGTCTCTCGCTTGCCGAACTCGCGGAGAAGCGCGGGACCGACCCCTACGATGCCCTCTTTGACCTGCTGCTCCAGGAGGAGAACGCGGTTGGCATGGTCGATTTCTACGGGCTCGAGGACCACGTGAAGCTCTTTATGAAACGCCCCGAGATGAACGCCTGCACCGACGGGCTCCTGGGCGGTCGCCCGCACCCGCGCGTATACGGCGCGTTCCCGCGGATCCTCGGCAAGTACGTGCGCGAGGAGCAGGTGATGTCGCTCGAGGAGGGCGTGAACCACCTCACCAAGCGCGCGGCCGACCACTGCGGCATCGAGCGCCGTGGCGTGCTCGCGCCGGGGATGTTCGCCGATATCGTGATCTTCGATGCGCAGACGATCAGGGACAAAGGCACGTTCGTGGATCCCATCCAGTACCCTGAGGGCATCTCGCATGTGATCGTGAACGGCGTGCCCGCGGTGCGCGACGGCGAGCCCACGCACGAGCGCGCCGGCCGGGTTTTGCGCCACCGCTAGAAGATCTCGAAAATATTTTTGAGAGTGCTGTTGACTTTGCTCAACTAAAGCGGCAATATTTCGACCACGTTACAAGCGCGGGGCCGACGGGGCGCCGCCAAACGGAAGGGCATTACATCATGCGCAACATCGGCAACAACATTATTACCAGCATTATTAGCTAGTACGGGTTGCCGATTCGGTTGCCCGTACGTTGCGGGCAGCCTAGATGCCGGAGGCTGCGATA
Source organism: Faecalibacterium prausnitzii (assembly GCA_963603165.1). Lineage (GTDB taxonomy): Bacteria > Actinomycetota > Coriobacteriia > Coriobacteriales > Coriobacteriaceae > Collinsella. The sequence goes on along the minus strand of CAVCLY010000025.1, from coordinate 10,240 downwards.
TGCGGGCTCCGGTTTTTTGTTTGCTCGCAATGGACGTTTTTTAACGAGATCCCATCAATTAATCCATTGCGAAAGGAAAAACCATGTCCAACGTCGAACTCAACGCCAAGCAGAACGAACTCGCCTGCGCCCTGTACGCCGCCTATGCCAAAAACGATGCCATGGAGGGCAACGAGCCGCTCGCCATGGATGCCTGGGATGGCGTGGTGACCGACGACGAGGTCGCCTATGCCGTGCAAGATGCGGTGATGGAAAAGAAGGGCGCGCCCGCCGCCGGCTACAAGGTCTCGCTCACCTCCAAAGAAACGCAGGACATGTTCGATTCCGACTGCCCGCTCTACGGCGCCCAGGTTGCCGAGCGTTTCTTTGCGGCGCCCGTGACCCTGCCGCTCGCGCGCTTTAACGAGCCGCTGGTCGAGGTGGAGCTCTGCTTCCATGCCAAGCAGGACCTCTCCTCGAGCATGTCGCACGAGGAGCTGCTCGCCGCCTGCACCGTGGCCGCCGACATGGAGGTGCCCGACGCGCGCTTTGGCACCTGGTTCCCGGCACTCTCAAAGTACCTGGTGATGAGCGACTGCGCCGTGGGCGGCTGCGTGGTCTATGGCACCGAGGTCGACGGCTCCGAACTCACGGTCGAGGGCCTTGCGGGCTATCATGCGCGCTGCTATCACGACGGCGAGCTGGTCAAGGAGGGCGACACCGCCGAGATCCTCGGCAACCCGGTGAACTCGCTCGCCTGGCTCGTGGAGAAGCTCGAGAGCCAGGGCAAAAAGCTCGCCGCCGGCATGCGCGTGTCGGTGGGCACGGTGTTCGTGCCCGTGCCGTTCACGGCCGGCACCTGGACCGTCGAGTTCGACGGTCCGTTCGGCTCGCTCGAGGTCAAGGCCGAGTAGGCGAGGACCTGCGTTCGCATGTGCGCGTCGCGCTCGTTAAGCAGGCGCGCAGGTTCGCGCATATCGGTCAAAAGGATTTTATGATCGGGGGCACCGGCGCGGACCGGTGTCCCTTTTGCTATCTGCGCAGCCCAACGAAAGCGGGCCGGCGGGGGAATCTGATCCCTCGCCGGCCCGCCTGTCTGTCTTGCAAGGCTTGCCTGCCTCCCGAAGTTACTCCTCGGACAAGAGCTCCTCGATGAACCCGACGCGGTAGTTCTTGAACACGACCGCACCGCCGTCCTGCGTGGCGTCGAGGTCGACGTCTCCCATGATGCCGAAGTCGTGATCGCCGTCCTCGTCGGCAAAGATCTGGTGCACATGCCACACGCGGTCTGTCTTCTCGTCCGCCTCGTCGATGGCGAACATGGCGGCAGAGCGCGCGTCGGCGTCGGTGAGGATCTCTTCGTGTGCCTCGTGGTAGGCCTCGAGCACGCGTTTCCAGCGTATGTCCGTCATGCCCCAGTCGGCATCGAGCTCGCCGAGGGTGCGAGCGTTGCCGCGGGCGGCGAGCGTCACGCGGCGCATGAGGGCGTTGCGCACGAGCAGCGTGCAGCCGCGACGGTCGGCGACCACGGCGTCCTTCTGCGGCGGCGCGGCATCGAGGGCGAGCTCCTCGCCCGCATGCTCCCACTCGTCCACGAGCGAGGAGTCGACGGAGCGCACCACGAACCCGAGCCAGCTGATGATGTCGATGAGCTCGTCGCTGCGCTTTTCGACTGGAACGGTGCGCACGAGCGAGCGGAACGCCTCGGCCAGGTAGCGCAGGAGAATGCCCTCGGAGCGCGCGATGTTGAGCTTTTGGATATAGCCCTTGAAGTCGTTGGCGCTCTCGAGCATGTCGCGCAGAACGCTCTTGGGGCTGAGCTCGTAGTCGTTTGCCCAGGGGACCTCCTCGCAGTACTTGGCAAAGGCGGCGTCGAGCAGCTCCTCGAGCGGCTTTTCGTAGGTGATCTCCTCAAGGCGCTCCATGCGCTCCTCGTACTCCACGCCATCGGCCTTCATCTCGGCGATCGCGCGGTTGCGCGCCTGCTTGGTCTGCGCGCGGAGCACCTGCTTGGGGTCCTCGAGCGTGGCCTCGACCATGCTGATGAGGTCCATGGTGTAGGTCTCGCTCTCGGGGTCGAGGAGCTCGAGAGCCGCGAGCAAGAAGGGCGAGAGCGGCTGGTCGAGCGCAAAGTCCTCGGGCAGATCGACCGTGAGCGCGTAGTCCACGTCTTCGGGCGCGTCGGCCGGCGCGTCGTCTGCCGGCGGCACCACGGTGCGAACGACGACGCCCGAGTCGATGAGCGTGGCAAAGATCTCGTCGGCGCGCAGCTCGAGTGCGGCCTTCTCCTCCTCGGTCTGCAGGCTCGTTGCGATGAGCTCGTGCACGCGCGCCCGGGCGTCGCCGCCGTGCTCGACCACGCTGATCACCATGGAGTGCGTGATGCGCAGGCGGGGCTTGAGGGTCTCGGGCGTGGACTCCACGAGCTTCTCGAAGGTCTGCTTGTTCCAGGTCACAAAGCCCTCGGGGGCCTTCTTCTTTTTGATCTTGCGGAGCTTTTTGGGGTCGTCGCCCGCCTTGGCCATGAGCTTGGCGTTCTCGATCTCGTGCTCGGGTGCCTCGACGATCACCATGCCCTCGGTGTCAAAGCCCGAGCGCCCGGCGCGCCCGGCGACCTGGTGGAACTCGCGTGCGCGCAGGCGGCGCATGCGGTAGCCGTCGTATTTGGTGAGCGCGGTGAACACTACGGTATGGATGGGCACGTTGATGCCGACGCCGAGCGTGTCGGTGCCGCAGATCACGGGCAGGAGCCCTTGCTGGGCCAGGCGCTCCACGAGCAGGCGGTAGCGGGGGAGCATACCGGCGTGGTGCACGCCCACGCCGCAGGCGAGCATGCGCTTGAGGATCTTGCCGAACGCAGTGGTAAAGCGCGTGCCGCGCGACGCCTCCTTGATCGCCTCGCGCTGCTCCTTGCTCGCCACGCCGAAGTTCGCGAGCGATTGCGCGGTGGCGAGTGCGGCGTCTTGGCTGAAGTGCACGATGTAGAGCGGCGCCTCGCCGCGGCGCAGGGCGAGCTCCACGGTGCCCTCGAGCGAGGTCGTAACGTAGTCGTAGCTGAGGGGCACGGGGCGCGGCGCGTCCACGACCATGTCGACCGGCGTCGCCGTATGCTCCTCGAGCGAGCGGGCGATCGCGGACATATCGCCGAGCGTGGCGCTCATGAGCATGAACTGCGTATGGGGCAGGGCGAGCAGCGGCACCTGCCAGGCCCAGCCGCGGTCGGGGTCGGCAAAGAAGTGGAACTCGTCCATGGCCACGCAGCCGACGTCGGCGTCCTCGCCGTCGCGCAGCGCGTCGTTGGCGAGGATCTCGGCCGTGCAGCAGATGACGGGCGCCTTGGTGTTGATGTGCGTGTCGCCGGTGATCATGCCGACGTTCTCGCGGCCGAGCACCTGCACGAGATCGAAGAACTTTTCAGAGACGAGCGCCTTGATGGGGGCGGTGTAGTAGCCGCGTTTGCCCTGGGCCATGGCCATAAAGAGCATGCCGAGCGCCACGAGCGACTTGCCCGAACCCGTGGGCGTGCCGAGGATCACGTGGTCGCCGGCGGCGAGGTCCATGAGGGCCTCTTCCTGATGCTCCCAGAGCTCGATCCCGCGGTCGGCGCACCATTCGAAAAACCGCTCAAAGGCGGCGTCGGGCGTGAGCCAGGGTTCGGGCTCGGTGCCGTCCTCGGGCTCCCACCAGGTGGGGGAGAGCGCGCCGAGCGAGCCGAACTCGGCCTCGGTTCCCGTGCCGCCCGAGAACGAGCTCGCGGCCCTCGGGGTGTTCTGCTGGGTGTCGGCCACGTCGGCCGTGTTTGCGGTCATATCCATGTGCTGCCTTATCGCTCGATGTAACGCAGCCCATTATGACGCAGTTCGCGGACTCTTTTTCGTGCGCCACGCCGCCTGTCTTGAGAAGGTGTCGGTCGCGTGTGGGTTCGCGGCTCTGGGAGCGCGCCCTCAGTTGCTCGAGGTTGCACATTGTGCGCCGTGGCTGCCGAGGATGGCGTGCCGTGGCTGCCTGAGGATGCGGATTGTGGGCCGCATGGCCTGGCGCGGTACGGCGACGTTCGTCTTGGCGGCGCGATGCTTAGGGCAGCAGGGTCTTGCCCTTGCGGGCGCGGTTTTTGAGATTGATGACGGTGGCCTCCATGCCGAGGGGCACGTAGGCGATGCTGTCGAGGTCCTCGGGCAGATAACAGACCAGGCTCTGCTCCTGAGCGCGCCCGCGCTCGATCTGCTCGGCGGTGGGGTCGTTTGCGGGTGTGGCGCAGATGCCGTAGACGCTGGCGCCCAGCTCGCGCGTGCGGAGCTCGTAATCGGTCTCGGGGTGCTCAGGGTGCTCGGTGCGCACGTCGTCGCTCTTCCATAGCCGCTCATATCCTGCGGCGTCGAATTGCCCGAGCGCGAAGTCGCGCAGGGGCTTGCTGTCGGTGCGCAGGGTAACGGTGCCGCCGGCTGCAAGCAGCGGGCGGAAGGCGAGCAGTCGGTCGACGTAGACGAGGCGCTCCTGCGCATGCCGTTTTTTGGGGTGCGGGGTCGGAAAGTTGAGCGTGAGGGCGTCGAGCTCGCCGGGCGCGAACATCTTGTCGAGGTCGTCTGCCCCCGCGCAGACGACGATAACGTTCGGGAGCTCGGACTCCACGATGAGCTGCGCCGCATAGGCCACGCAGATGGGTTCCTGGTCAACACCGATAAAGAGCGTTTGGGGCTCGCGGGCGGCGCGGTCGCAGATATAGGAGCCCTTTCCGCACCCCAGATCGAGATGTAGGCGAACGAAGGGCGCGCCATCGCTTCCGCTGCGAGAATCGCGCCAGCGTCCGGCCAGATCGCTCGGGTGCTGCTCGATCCCCGCGGCATAGCGCTCGAGGCGCTCCTCGAGAACGAAATTCTTCGGCGTGCGAATGCGGGTCATGGCGTCGGGTCTCCTAAGTTCTGCGACGGGGCGGGCGCCCGTCGCAGGCAAATATCATGGCTATCGGGTAGCGAGGCTCTTGGGTTCGGGGTCGCTTAGAGCCTCTTGAGGATCACGTAGCGGTTGAGGTTGCCGGAGCGGCCGTCGGCATTGAAGCGCTCGAGCTCGCGGACCGGAACCTCGCCGCACTTGTAGAACGTGCGCACGCCGCGCACCAGGTCGGCGATCTGCGCGTCGTCGAAGTGGTGGCAATACCGGTACGCGCGCGGATCGTTCTGCCAACCGATTAGATGGTCGCCCGGCTCGAACTGGGACGAATCGTAGCCCTCAAAGGGCGGGTTCAGCTCCGCGCGCGCCTCGGCGCGCACGGCTTTTTTGGCCATGCGCTCATCGTTCATGAACTCCCAAAAGCTGATGGCGATGATGCCGCCCGGGCGCGTTTGGCGCACGAGGGCATCGAGCACGCGCACACGGTACTCGCAGGAGGGCACGTGGTGCATGAACCCAAAGCAGACGGTGATGTCGGCGAGCGGGGCCGCAAAGAACGTCTCGGGCGTCTCGGCCGGATTGAGGTTCATGAGCATGTTGAGCACGTCGCACTCAAAAAAGTGCAGGTTGGGAATGCGAAGGGCATGGCCGCGCGCGTCGATGGCAAGATCTTGGCATGAGTCGACGCCGTAGAACTCAAAGGGGCAGGCGCGATCGGCCGCGGCATCGGTGCCGTCCGCGCGCTTGGCCGCGAGCGACCCGCTGGCGAGAAAGTTCTCAAAGCGCATGTTGCCGCAGGCCAGGTCGAACACGCGCAGGGGGCCATCGAGCGCCTCGACGTTGAGCTGGGCGAGCGCCGTGTCCATCGTGCGGATCCAGCCGGGCCAGGGAGCCTGGCGCGTGTCGGAGAACGACGCGGCATGGCTCTGATAGAACCGGTTGTTGAGGTCGTTGAGCTGGGTGGCGAACGTGCGGTTCAAGGTCCCTCCGAACGTGCTGCACGGGGCTGACTGCTGACATGCCCTATGGTAGCCCACGGTTTGCGTTGCACAACAAAGCTCGATGAAAAGCGCGTCCGCCCCCCACGCGCGGCCCCTCCGCGTGCCCTTGTGGGCTACACTGCCTTGCATGGAACAGATCATCTTGCACATCATCGAGGGCCTACGCCGCGGCGAGACCGTGGACGACAAAGCGCTCGTCAAACTGATACACGCCGAGGCGCGTCGCGAGGGTGCCGACAAGAGCGCGCTCGCCAAGCGCCGGCTCCTGCCGTTCTACCAGCGCGTCAAGCGTGAGGAACCGGATCGTTGGGCCGCATGGGGTGTGGACGACGAGCTTGAGCGCAAGCTGCTTCGCACTCTGCGCATGAAGCCGCGCCGGAGCGCTTCGGGCGTGGCCACCATCACCGTGATCACCAAGCCCCAGGGGTGCTCGGGCGATTGCCTGTTTTGCCCCAATGACCTGCGCATGCCCAAGAGCTATCTGCACGCCGAGCCGGCCTGCGCCCGCGCCGAGCAGAACTTTTTCGACCCCTATCTGCAGGTGAGCGCTCGCCTGACGGCGCTCACGCAGATGGGCCACGCCACCGACAAGATCGAGCTCATCGTGCTCGGTGGCACCTGGAGCGACTATCCCGAGTGCTATCAGATCTGGTTCATGACCGAGCTCTTCCGCGCGCTCAACGACGATGCGGTGGCGAACGTTACGGCGAACCCCATGCTCGCCTCGGGCTCCGGCGCCCCTTTGCGGGCCGATGCTGCGCGTGCGTATGCGACGGCACCCGATTCTGCTCTGCTGCCCGAGGTCGCGCGTCGGCGCGCCCTCTATCGTTCGTGCGGGATCGCGTCGGACGAGGAAGAGCTCGCGGAGCGCGTCGCGCCGCTGCAGGACCTGATCGACGCCGCGCGCGGGGGTGCTCCGGGCGCTTACAACCGCAGCGTAAGGCGGCTCTATGGCGAGAGCTCGCCTTGGGGCGCGGTCGCTGAGCACCAGATGGGCACCTGGGACGAGCTCGAGCGCCAGCAGCGCGTGAACGAGACGGCAAAGCACCGCGTGGTCGGCCTTGTGATCGAAACGCGCCCCGATGCCGTCACCCCGGCCTCGCTCACCGCCATCCGCCGTCTGGGCTGCACCAAGCTGCAGATGGGCGTGCAGAGCCTCGACCAGCATCTGCTCGATATCAACGAGCGCCGCATCGACGTTGCGCAGATCGAGCGGGCGTTCTCGCTCGCGCGGCTGTTCGGCTTCAAAACCCATGCGCACTTCATGCTCAACCTGCTGGGGGCCACGCCTGCGGGCGACAAGCGCGACTACGAGCGCTTTGTGAGCGAGGCCGCATTCCAGCCCGATGAGGTCAAGATCTATCCGTGCGCACTCATCGAGGGCACGCGCCTGCAGGCATGCTACGAGCGCGGCGAATGGCGCCCCTATACCGAGGACGAGCTGCTCGACGTGCTTGCCGACGATATCGTGGCAACGCCCGCGTTCTGCCGCATCAGCCGTATGATCCGCGACTTCTCGTCCGACGACATCATGGTGGGCAACAAAAAGCCCAACCTGCGTCAGCTCGTGGAACAGCGGTTGCGCGAGCGCGGTGCTGCCGGCGTGCAAGAGATCCGCTTTCGCGAGATCGGGACCTCCGAGGCGGATACCGCGAGCCTTGCGCTCGAGACCGTGGCCTACGAGACGCTCACGACGAGCGAGCGCTTTTTGCAGTGGGTCACGCCCGACAACCGCATCTGCGGCTTCTTGCGTCTCTCGCTGCCTGCGGCCGCCTACGTTGCCGAGCATGCGGACGAGCTGCCCGTCGATGCGGGCGAGGCCATGATCCGCGAGGTGCATGTCTACGGCATGGCGACGCATGTGGGCGAGGAGGGCCGTGCGGCCCAGCATCGCGGTCTCGGCCGCGCGCTCGTCGAAAAAGCCTGTGTTATGGCGCGCGAGGCCGGGTACAAGCGAATCAATGTGATCAGCGCCGTCGGCACGCGCGAGTACTATCGCGCGCTCGGTTTTGCCGACCGGGGACTCTATCAGCAAAAGGAGCTCTAAGAATGGACATCAGCAAGATCGATCGACGCGCGCTCGTAGCGGCCAACACCGTGATCGGTGCCCTCGCCATCGGCGGCGCCGCGGCCGCGGGCGTGGCCCACGTGGCGCGCGCCCATGCCGGGCGCACGCGCGTGTCCAAGGTCAAGCTCTCGGACGGCAGCAAGATCCGCGTGCTCGAGAGCGGCGGCGTCTACCAGTCGGCCACCTATCTCGACGAGCGCTGGGCCGAGCCCGTTTTTGAGTACTATCGCGGCTTCGACGCCATGTTCGAGGCCGAGGAGGCCATGCTCGACGTGCATGCCCACGGCATCGATCACGTGCTCATGCTCGGCGGCGGCGGGTTTGCCTATCCCAAGCATGCCCTCACGGAGCGCTCTGGGCTCACCATGGACGTGGTCGAGATCGATCCGGCCGTCACGCGCGCCGCGCGCCGGCGCTTCTTCCTCGACCGCCTCGAGGCCGAGGTCGGACGTCGCCTGCACGTGTTCAACGACGATGCCCTCACCTTCCTCGCCGTGACCTCGCGCAGCACGGTGCGCTACGACGCCGTGGTGAACGACTGCTTCTGCGGCAAGGAACCCGTGCGCGAGCTCATGACGGTGGAGGCGCTCGCGCTCACCAAGAGCTGCATGAACGCCGACGGCCTGTATCTCGCCAACATCGTGTCCACCGACGAGGGGGCGAACGTCTCCTACCTGCGCGACGCCACGGCCACCGCGCGCAAGGTCTTTAAGAACGTGTGGGTGTTGCAGACGACCGATGAGGAGCTTGGCGGCGAGGACAACTACCTGCTCATCGCTTCGGACGGGGCCTACGACTTTGCCGATGCCGTGCCGTTCGACCGGAGCTTTCCGGGACGCGTGATGCATCGCAAGCGCTCGCTCAACCCCTTCAAGCGCCGCCGTTAGGGAGGGCGCAGCGGCTTCTTGCCGCCTGTCGAGCGCCCTCTCCCGAACATTGCGTATCTTCGGTATCATTTACGCCAAGTTTTGCTGCACGGGAGGACCTGGACGATGCCGTACGACACCGATACCGAACGCATGGGGGACCGCCGTGAGCCGGTGGCCCCTATTTGTGACCGCGCGATCTCGCGTCGCGCCTTTTTGCAGGGCGCGGCCGGCATGGCGGCGCTCTTGGGCCTCGCCGGCTGCTCGCGTGTGTCCGGCAATGGGTCTGCGGCCACCGACCTTGCCACGGTGCATGATGCCGCGCAGGCGTCCAAGACGATCTCGCTCATGATGGTCGGCGACATGCTCGTGCACCGCGGCGTGTGGGAGAGCGGTGTTCTCGCGGACGGTTCGCTCAATTACGATCACCTGTTCACGCACATGGCGAGCGACTTTGCCGATGCCGATATCGCGCTCATCAACCAAGAGACGGTCCTTGCCACGGACTCCACGGCGAACGCCTCGGGCTTTCCGCTGTTCTGCTCGCCGCAGCAGATCGGAGATGCCGAGGCAAAGGCCGGTATCGATGCGGTGACCTGCGCGACCAACCATGCACTCGACCAAGGGTTCGCGGGTATCGAGAGCGAGCTCTCGTTCTGGCGCGAGAAGCATCCCGAGATGGAGGTGCTGGGCATGGCCGACTCCGAGGAAGCCGCACAGCAGATCCATATCATCGAGCGCCAGGGTGTAAAGGTGGCGATCCTCAACTATTGCGAGAACACCAACGGGATCCCACTGCCCTCGGGCAAGGAGTGGTGCGTCAAGCTCATCTCGGCGGCCGACCCCGCTGCAGACGTCGCGGCCGCGCGCGATGCCGGTGCTGACTTTGTTATCGTTGTTCCGCACTGGGGCACTGAGTACGTGTATACGCCCAACGACTTTCAGCGATCGTTCGGGCAGACCCTCGCCGATGCCGGGGTCGATGCGATCATCGGCGGCCATCCGCACGTGATCGAGAACGTCGATGTGCTCACGAGCTCGGATGGCAAGCAGGTGCCGTGCTTTTGGTCGCTCGGCAACTACGTGTCCACGCAGGGCGAAAAGCCGCGCATGCTCGGCGGCATGGCCAAACTCACGCTCGAGAAAAAGGGCTCTGCCTGCAAGGTGACCGAATGGTCGATGACGCCTATCGTCACGCACCAGACGCGCGGAGACCAGAACTTCGGCACCTACAAGCTCTCGGACTACACCGAGGAGCTCGCGAGCTCCAACTACATCCGCGCGTACGGTTCGAGCTGCTCGGACTTCAGCCGTGCATACGTGAACGACCTTGCCGCGCAGATCCTCGGCGACGGCTACGACAAGGAGGCATGCGTCCTCAAGGGCACGCTGTAGGCCGGTACGGCTGCAATTCTGGAATTCTGGTCCTGCGATTAGCC
>CAVCLY010000024.1:1936-23434 GCA_963603165.1 Faecalibacterium prausnitzii | reverse complement strand
GCTCTACGACATAGACGTCGAGGGCTACAAGCTCGGGGCCACCCGCGACGCCGACACGATCGGCCAGATCGACGGCTACGACGAGTCCGTGGGGCCGTACCTGGCCGACGAGCTCGGCATGGACGACCCGCACGACTACTTCCAGGCGGGCGTGCTGCTCATGAACCTCGCCGAGCTCCGGCGCACCGTCACGCCCGAGGAGTTCCTTCGCATCAGCACCGAGCGCATGTGGCGCTGGCTCGACCAGGACGTGCTCAACAAGGTGGTCAACGGTCGCTACGTGCGCATCCACATGAAGTGGAACTACCTCATGGACTGGCAGCACCTCCGCCGCACGCACATCGTCGCCAACGCCCCCGCCGACGTCCGCGAGGAATACGAGGAGGCCCGCCGCGACCCGAAGATCGTGCACTTCGCGGGGCCCGACAACCGCCCTTGGCTCTACCCCGACGCCGACGGCGCAGACCTCTTCTGGCACTATGCCCGCCGCTCCCCCTATCTGGAGGAGATCCGCGCCCAGCTCGAGGACTCCCGCGCGACCGCCAAGGGCCTCGCCAAGCGCCTCCAGGTCATCGTGCTCTACAAGGGCATCATGCCCGCCTTCGACAAGACCTGCCCCGGCGGCACCAAGCGCCGCCGCGCCATCATCAAGACGTACATGAGCCTCGGCGGAAGCAACCTTTAGTCCCCCGCCCCTGGCCCGAGGCGCAGGCCGGCCTGAGCTGTCCCACGCACGTGGCGATACGCCCCAACAACGCAAGAGCACCCGCACCAAGCACGCAAGAAGGCCCGCAGGCACATGCCCACGGGCCTTCAATGCTGAGAAGCGCGTTTCTTGCGGGAGCCTAGTGCTTCTTGCGGACGATGTCCACGGGGCTGCCGCCGCCGACGGAGTCCTTGGTCACGACGACCTTGGTCACGTCGAGGTCGGACGGAACGTCGAACATGGCGTCCTGAAGGGTCGACTCGCAGATGGCGCGCAGTCCGCGGGCGCCGGTCTTGCGGGCAAGGGCCTGGCGCGCGATCTCGGTCAGGGCCTCGGGCTCGAAGTCGAGCGTCACGCCCTCGAGCTCGAAGATGCGCTTGTACTGCTTGACCAGCGCGTTCTTCGGGTCGGTAAGGATGTGCACCAGGTCGTCCTCGGTGAGCTCCTTGGTGGTGGTGATCACGGGGAGACGGCCGACGAACTCGGGGATCATGCCGAACTTGTGCAGGTCCTGGGGCATGACCTGCGACACGAGGTCGACGTCGTGCTCATCGACGCGGTGGGCCACCTCGGAGTTGAAGCCGATGCCCTTCTTGCCGATGCGGTCGGCCACGATCTTGTCGAGGCCGACGAAGGCGCCGCCGCAGATGAAGAGGATGTTCGTCGTGTCGATCTTGATGAGCTCCTGCTGCGGGTGCTTGCGGCCGCCCTGCGGCGGGACGCTGGCCTGGGTCCCCTCGAGGATCTTGAGCAGCGACTGCTGCACGCCCTCGCCGGAGACGTCGCGGGTGATGGAGAGGTTCTCCGCCTTGCACGCGATCTTGTCGATCTCGTCGACGTAGACGATGCCCATCTCGGCGCGGGCGACGTCGCCGTCGGCGGCGGTGATGAGCTTGAGCAGGATGTTCTCCACGTCCTCGCCCACGTAGCCGGCCTCGGTGAGGGCGGTGGCGTCGGCGATGGCGAACGGCACCTCGAGGATGCGCGCGAGCGTCTGAGCGAGGAGCGTCTTGCCCGTACCGGTGGGGCCGAGCAGGAGGATGTTCGACTTGGCGAGCTCGACGTCGTCGGCGTCGGTGAGGGCGAGCGGCGAGCGACCGGATGCGGCGTCGAAAGCGCCCTCGGCGGCGCCGCCCTCGATCACGCGACGGTAATGGTTGTAGACCGCCACGGACATAGCGCGCTTGGCGTCCTCCTGGCCCATCACGTACTGGCTGAGCTCATCGTAGATCTCGTGCGGCGTCGGCACGTGCGTGATCACCTGGCGGGAATCATCCTCAGGCGCTTCGGCCGGCTCGGCCGCGGCCTCGGGAGCGGCAGCGTTATTCATAAAGCCGGGAATACCCTGGTTGTGGGCGGCCTGCAGAAAATCGGTCGCAAGCGACTCCTCGAGGATGTCGGCACAGGCCGTCACGCACTCGTCGCAGATAAAGATGTTCGTCGGGCCCTTGACGAGCTTGCGAACCTCGCCTTGCTCCTTTCCGCAAAAGGAGCAACGGATAGCGCCGTCGCCAAAGGCCGTGCCGCCGTTTTTGTCTTCAGCCATTATTCAGCATCCTTACCGGTTGCGGCCGCACCGCGCGAGGTCATGACGCGGTCGATGAGGCCGTACTCGAGGGCCTCGGCAGCGCGCATGTAGTTATCGCGCTCGGTATCCTGCTGCACGCGCTCGAGCGGCTGGCCCGTGGCGGCCGAGAGGATCTCGTTGAGATCGGAGCGGATCTCCTTGATCTCACGCGCGGCGATCTCGATCTCGGTCTGCTGGCCCTGGGCACCGCCGGAGGGCTGGTGGATCATGATCTTGGAGTGCGGAAGCGCAAAACGCTTGCCCGGCGCGCCCGCAGCCAAGAGAACAGCGGCCATGGAAGCGGCCATGCCGGTGCAGATGGTCGAGACGTCGGGCTTGATGAAGTTCATGGTATCGAGGATCGCAAGACCCGAGTAGACCTCGCCGCCGGGCGAGTTGATGTAGAGCGAGATGTCCTTCTCGGCATCCTGGCTCTCGAGATGCAGGAGCTGGGCGATCACGAGGTTGGCGGTGACGGAGTTGACCTCGTCACCAAGGAAGATGATACGATCGTTGAGCAGTCGCGAATAGATGTCGTAGCTGCGCTCGCCGCGCGGGGTCTGCTCCACGACATACGGAACGAGAGCGGAATCGATACGGTTCAGCATGCGGTCTCCTTTCACATACCTATATAAAAAGCCACGGTGCCCCGCCGCGAATCGCGCGGAGCGGAGCACCGTACCCGAACCGACTGAACGGTTATCTACTGTACCCTATCGAGCGGACGAATTCGCGCGATGGGGACGAATGCGTGATGACGCCTACTCGGCGGCCTTTGCGGCCTCGTCGACCTCGGTCACCTTGGCGTTCTCGACGAGGGAATCGACGGCCTTGGAGCGGCGGATGGACTCGCGGACGGCAGGCATGCGACCGTCGGCGACGAACTCGGCCTTGGAGGCCTCGACATCCTTGACGCCGGCGCGCTCGAACTCGGCGTTCACGTCATCCTCGGTGACCTCGACGCCGAGGTGCTTGGCGAGGGCGTCGAGAGCGAGCGACTCACGCGCGACATCGTCGGCCTGACGATGCAGGTCGGAGAGGAACTGCTCGGTGGACATGCCGTTGGCGGCAAGCCAGCCGTCGAGGGACATGCCGCGCGAGGCGAGGTTCTGCAGGAAGTTCTGGGCGAGCTCGTTGAAGACGGACTTCTCGTAATCCTCGTCCATCTCCTCGAGCTCAAGGCGCTCGGCGAGCTTGGCCACGCAACGGTTCTCCTTGAGGCCCGGAAGCTTGGAGGTCTTGTCCTGCTCGAGCTCGAGCTTGACGGCGTCGCGCATGGCGGCGATATCGTCAAAGCCGAAGTTCTCCTTCACGAACTCGTCGGTGAGCTCGGGGGTCTTGCGGACCTTGATGCCCTTGACGGTGACCTTGACGGTGCTCTCGGCGTCGTCGTCGCCCGGCTTCCAGGAGATCTCCTTGACGTCGTCGACGTTGGCACCGATCAGAGCCTCGTCGAACTCCTTGGGCAGACCCTCGGAGCCCATGGCGAGCAGACGGCCCTCGCCGGCGAACTGAGCGGCGTCATGCACGTCCTCAAGGTCGGCGGTCACATAGTCGTCGGCCTCGACGGCGCGGCCCTCGACGTCCTCGAAGGTGGCGTGATAGCCGAGAAGCATATCGACCTGGGAATCGATCTCGGCCTCGGTGACCTCCGCCGGGGGCATTTCGATCTCGACGGGATCATAGGAGTTGAGCTCGCAGGACGGACGCAGCGAGAACTCGACGGTGTAGGTGTAGTCCTCGTGATCCTTGGCGATATCGATGTCCTGGTAGTCGCCCTCCTTGACGGGGACGATGTCGAGCTCGTTGAGCACGGCGGCCTCGTTGGCACCGATCAGGTCGTTGGTGGCCTGGGCGAGGATCGCCTCGGCGCCGAGAGCGGAATCGATGACCGGGCGCGGAGCCTTGCCGGAGCGGAAGCCCGGGAAGCGGTACTTCTTGGCGGCCTCCTTGTAGGCCTTCTTGATGGCGGCGTCCACGTCGGCGGCCTCGATGGTGACCGTGGCGGTGAGCTTGGCGTCCTTGACCTCAGAAGCGGTGATGTTCAACGTTCCTCCTCATACATGGCCCGGTTGTGTCTTCAGGCACCGGGAACCCCTTAAATAAACAGGTAGCTTGAGCGCTGGTGCGGGCGAAAGGACTCGAACCTTCACGGGAATCCCACCAGAACCTAAATCTGGCGCGTCTACCAATTCCGCCACGCCCGCATAAAGCGCACAGATTAGGCATGATAGCAGATAAGCCCCCGTGCACGCCAAGGGAAGACTTCCCACCCTCTCGCGCCATGCATAGACCATATTTACAAAAACCCCGAGAGCGTGGCGAACAAGCGTCACGCTCTCGGGACTGAGCCAGATCGAATACCTCAACCCAGCCGATCGGGCTTTCGGAGTGCCTAAGATCGGGGCGCGCCCGTGAGCGTGGCGTACTGAGCGTACGTGAGCTCGCGGGCGCGCCCCAAGGTTAGGTGCTCTGGAAAGCCGTGCGCTAGCAGACGCCCTGGGCGAGCATTGCATCGGCCACCTTGAGGAAGCCGGCGATGTTGGCGCCCATGACGAAGTTGCCCTCGGCACCGTACTCGCGGGCGGTGTCGTCGACGTTGTGGAACATGCCGCGCATGAGCTGCTCGAGCTTGCCGTCGACCTCCTCGAAGGTCCAAGAGAGGTGCTCGGCGTTCTGGCTCATCTCGAGACCCGAGACGAGCACGCCGCCGGCGTTCGCGGCCTTGCCGGGCATGAAGGCGACGCCGTTTGCCTGGAAATACTCGGTGGCCTCGATGGTGGTGGGCATGTTGGCACCCTCGCCTACCGCCTTCACGCCGTTGGCCACGAGCGCCTTGGCATCCTCGAGAAGCAGCGTGTTCTCGCGAGCGCAGGGAAGAGCCACGTCGCAAGCGAGCTGCCACACACCGCGGCCGTCGCCCTCGTGCCAGACGGCGTTCGGACGCTCGTCGACGTACATGGCCAGGCTCACGCCGCGGTCGTTGCCGGAGCGCTTTTTGTTGTAGATGTGCTCGAGGACCTGGTAGTCGATGCCCTCGGGATCCTCGACCCAGCCCTTGGTATCGGAGCAGGCGATGGTCTTGCCGCCGAGCTGCGCGACCTTCTGGATAGCGTAGATGGCAACGTTGCCGGAGCCGTGCACAACAGCGGTCTTGCCCTCGAAGGAGTCGCCCTGGCTCTTGAGGTATTCATCCACGAAATACACCAGGCCGTAGCCGGTGGCCTCGGTACGAGCGAGAGAGCCGCCGAACGAGAGACCCTTGCCGGTGAGGACGCCGGTCCACTCGTTGCGGATGCGCTTGTACTGACCGAACAGATAGGCAACCTCGCGGCCGCCCACGCCCAGATCGCCGGCTGGCACGTCGGTGTTGGGACCGACGTGACGGTAGAGCTCGGTCATGAAGGACTGGCAGAAGTGCATGATCTCGTTGTTGGACTTGCCCTTGGGGTCGAAGTCGGAGCCGCCCTTGCCGCCGCCCATGGGAAGCGTGGTGAGGCTGTTCTTGAGGATCTGCTCAAGGCCCAGGAACTTGAGCATGCCGAGGGTGACCGTGGGGTTGAAGCGCAGACCGCCCTTGTAGGGCCCGATGGCGGAGTTGAACTCGACACGGTAACCGCGGTTGACCTGGACCTTGCCGGAGTCGTCGACCCAGGGAACGCGGAACATGATGACGCGCTCGGGCTCGACAAGGCGCTCGAGGATCGCAGCCTCCTCGTACTCGGGATGCGCATCGAGAGCCGGCTGCAGCGTGCTCAGGATCTCGGTCGCGGCCTGGATGAACTCGGTCTGCTCCGGATAACGGGCCTTGAGGTCATCGAGGACGGTCTGGGTGTAGCTCATCTGCTACCTCCTAAATAAGATAGATGGATACACATGCAGCGTATTTGCATGTGCCTCATATGCTAAAAATGGTACTCCTTTATTTCGCTAAAGTTTCCAAGCTCGTAGGCGGTATAGCATGCCGATTAAGATACGTGCAGCTAGATTGCTCTATTGCATAAATCGGTTACTTGTCCATGTTTCGAGTTTGTTTCGTAACTGTGCCGACATGCGCAAACAATCGAAAACGAGATGATCGATATATGCATACTCAGAACGTTTTATCGGATAGAGCAAGTCTATTGGTACATTTCGGTGAACGGCAGCGCACCCGAATGCGCCCTCTCGCGTCGAGCCATATGGCCGGGCACGGGCATGGTACGCAAAAATGCAAGGAGCGCTCCCCTTGCGAAGACCGGGGCGGTTCCCTATAATCCATAACGCTTTGGGACGAGCAAGGGTATTGAACCCGAGCTGCCGTTCCCTTTCGGGACGTGGCGCAGTTTGGTAGCGCGCCTGCTTTGGGAGCAGGATGTCGCAGGTTCGAATCCTGTCGTCCCGACCATACCTTGCGGGCGTAGTTCAATGGTAGAACCCCAGCCTTCCAAGCTGATGACGCGGGTTCGATTCCCGTCGCCCGCTCCATTCGATTCAAAGCCCGGAGACCCCATGGTCCCGGGTTTATTTATGCCGAGAGAGGATGCGCACCCGATGCGATTCGACGACGGAGACGAAAGCGGACTGATCGGCCTCATCGGAACCGGGCGCCGCCAGTTCGCGCTCGGAGAACGCCTCCTCGCGGCCGATGCCAAGCGCAATCTCCGTGACCTGCGCGGCGGATGCAAGCTGCTCGTGCTCACGCTCATCGTCGCCATCCTCATGGGATGCGCAGCCTGGGCCTTCTTGGCAAGCCTCGATATCGCGACGAAGTTCCGCGCGGGCAACCCCTGGATCTTCTGCGCGCTCCCCCTCGTGGGCATGGGAACCGCCTGGATCTATCGCAACCATGGCCTCGCCGCCAAGCGCGGCAACAATCTCGTGATCGACAGCGCGCTCTCGGAGCGCCTCATCCACGCGCGCATGGCCGCGCTCACGTTCGTCTGTTCAACGCTCACGCACCTGACCGGCGGCTCTGCCGGTCGTGAGGGCGCGGCCGTTCAGATCGGCGGCACTATCGCGAGCAACATCTCGCATGCGGCAAAACTCAACCAGCGCGATCACCATGACCTCATGCTCGCCGGCATCTCCGCCGCATTCGGAGGCGTTTTCGGAACGCCGCTCGCGGGGGCCTTCTTCGGCATGGAGATGTGCTTTGTCGGCAAGATCGACTACACCGCCGGCGTCTACTGCCTGGTTGCATCGTTTACGGGCTATCTCACGTCGCTCACGCTCGGAACCGTCTACGAAGCACATGCCATAGCCCACGTTCCCGCCCTGGGCCCGAAAAGCGTATGCATCGCCGTTCTTGCGGGAATCGCTTTCGGCCTCACTGCGCGCGCCTTCTCGGCTCTCATTCGCGGCGTCAAGATGGCCTACGCGCGCTTTACCTGGAACTATCTCGTTACCGCGCTGGTCGGCGCATGCGTGGTCCTCGCCGCCTACGCGCTTCTCGGCGCTTGGGACTACGCCGGCCTCTCGACCTGGCTCGTCGATGCCGGATTTGACGGCAAGACCACGGCCGCAGACGCGATCATCAAGCTCGCGGTCACGGCCCTCACGCTCGGTGCCGGCTTTCAGGGCGGCGAGGTCACACCGCTCTTTGGCATCGGGGCCGCCCTCGGCGGCTGGATCGGCACCCTTAGCGGCGCCGACCCGAGCTTTGTGGCCGCGCTCGGTATGCTCGGGGTCTTCTGCGGCGGGCTCAACGTGCCCATAACCACGATCATGATGAGCATCGATCTTTTTGGCGGAACCGGCTGCCCCTACTTTGTGATCGTGGCCTTTGTGAGCTATCTCGTGTCGGGTCACCGCGGCGTGTATCCCGCGCAGCGCATCGTCGCCCCCAAGCGGCGTTCGCTCACGCCCGATGAGGGCGGCACCGTCGAAGATGCGATCAAGCGGCATCGCGAAGCGGCCAAACCACAGAGGGAGAGCGCCGAATAAAAGCGTCCGATCGGGCTGAGCCCATGCTTGCAAGCCGCCATCGAACGGGCGCAGAAACTCATGACATGGGGCACGTTTTGATCTAATCGGGGCCTCAACGCTCGCGCTGAGAATACGGAAGCCACACAAAAGAAAACGGGCCGCGGAACGAATCCGCAGCCCGCATCATCCATGCATAACCCGCCGTCAAACGAACGGAAAACCCTACTTGGCCAGGCGCTTGACGTCGAGAGCGATCATATACTCCTCATCGGTCGGGAGCACCATGACGGTTACCGCAGAGCCCGCCGCACTGATGACCTGCGGCCCACAACCGACCGCCGCCTGGTTCTTCTCGCGGTCCACGCGAACGCCGAGCCACTCAAAGCACTCGCAGAACGCCTGGCGGATCGTCCAGTCGTTCTCGCCGATACCGGCGGTAAAGGTGATGGTGTCAACTCCCGCCATAGAGGCGATCATGGCACCCGCCTGCTGCATGGCCTTGTAGGCGAACATGTCGAACGCGAAGAGGCAGTCCTCGTCGCCCTCGGAAGCACGAGTTCGGATATCGCGCGCGTCGTTGGAAACGCCGCTCACGGCAAGAAGACCCGACTTCTTGTTCATCATCTCGTCAACTTCTTCATAGGTGTAGCCGCCCTCGCGCTGCAGATAGCAGACGGTGGCCGGATCGATGGAGCCGCAGCGCGTGCCCATCATGAGGCCGTCGAGCGGCGTGAGGCCCATCGTGGTGTCCATGCAGACACCGTCCTCGATGGCGCAGAGCGACGAGCCGTTGCCCAGATGGCACGAGAGCAGCTTGTGGCAGCTCTTGCCGAGCAGCTCCTTGGCGCGCATCCACTCGTAGCGATGGCTCGTGCCGTGGGCGCCATACTTGCGCACATGATACTTCTCGCACACGTCGCGGGGCAGCGCGTATGTGCTCGCAACCTTGGGCATGCTCATATGGAACGAAGTATCGAATACGGCGACGTTCGGCAGCTCAGGATAGCGCTCGAGGCAATATTCGATGGCAGCGGCCTCACCGTAGTTGTGGAGCGGCGCCAAGGGCGCCACCTCATAGATCTTGGCGAGCACGTCGTCGGTGACAAGCGCGGAATCGTCAAAGTACCAGCCGCCCTGCACGATACGGTGGCCGATACCGTCGACTTTGCAGCCCGCGGCGTCGATAACGTCGAGCACGCGCGCGATGGCCGCTTTATGATCGGGAAAGACCGCGCTTTCGACGACCTTCTCCTCCCCCGCAACCGCATGACCGAAGATGCCCTCGGTATCGCCGATGCGCTCGCAATTGCCCTTGGCGAGAACGTCACGGGTCTCGGTATCGAGGAGCTGGTACTTAAGGCTCGAACTGCCGGCGTTGACCACCAAAACGTTCATAAGGCTTCCCTTCGATCGAAAAAACAAACGCCCGGGCGCACGCACCAGGCATCTCGTTTAACCTAGCATGCAAGCCGCCGGAACCCGGCGAGCATACGGCAGACGTTCGCAAAAGATCGGGCGGCGGCGCATCATCTGCACGCCGCCGCCCGAATGCATCTTGCTCTCTTACTTGGAGGCCGAGACGATGCGCTCAACGTCCGAAGCGATCATGAACTCCTCGTCGGTGGGAATCACGTAGATGGCGACCGGCGAATCCTCGCGCGAAACCTTCCAAGCGCCCTCACCACGCAGGGCGTTCTTGGCGTGATCCATCTTGACACCCATCCACTCCAGGCGATCGGCAACACCGGCACGCATGGCCGGAGCATGCTCGCCGATACCCGCAGTGAAGACGAGCGTGTCGATGCCGCACATGGAGGTAGCCATCTCGGCGACCTTGGCAGCGATCTTGTAGACGAACATATCGAAAGCGAGCTGAGCGTCCTCATCGCCATCGACGGCGAGCTCCTCGACGTTGCGGCAGTCGTTGGTCTTGCCGCCCGTGACGGCGAGCAGACCCGACTTCTTGTTCATCATGTCGTCGACCTCGTCGAAGGTATAGCCGCCCTCGCGCTGCAGATAGCAGACGGTGGCCGGGTCGATGGAGCCGCAGCGCGTGCCCATCATGACACCGTCGAGCGGGGTCATACCCATGGTGGTGTCCATGCACTTGCCGTCCTCGATGGCGCAGAGCGACGCACCGGAACCGATATGGCAGACGACCATCTTGTGGGCGGCGCCGTCGGTCATCTCGTCGACCTTCTGCGCGATGTAGCGATAGCTCGTGCCGTGCGCGCCGTACTTGCGGATATGCAGTTTCTCGCACACGTCGCGGGGCAGAGCATAGGTGCTCGCGACCTTGGGCATGTCGAAGTGGAAGGCGGTATCGAACACGGTGACGTTCGGCAGCTCGGGATACTCGCCCAGGCAGTGCTCGATGACGTTGGCCTCGGGGTTGTTGTGGAGCGGGGCGAGCGGGGCGACCTCGCGGATCTTGGCGAGGACGTCGGCGTCGACGAGCGCGGAGTCGCCGAAATACCAGCCGCCTTGGACCACGCGGTGACCGATGCCCTCGACCTCGATCTTGTTGGCGGTAAGGTCGGAAAGCACGGCCTCGATGGCGACCTTATGGTCGGGGAACTCCATGTTCTCGCAGGTCTTTTTTGAGCCGTTGGCGGCATGCGTGAAGGTGCCACCGGTAAAACCGACGCGCTCGCAGGAGCCCTTGGCCGAGACCTCGTGGGTCTTGGTATCGATGACCTGGTACTTGAGCGTGGACGAACCAGCGTTGACTACGAGAACGTTCATGTATCTCCCTCAAAATCGAACTGTGCGCGAGCGTTCGCGCACATGCATATACGATGGTAATGATAAACCCGCAATGCCCCATCGGGCATCACGGGTTTGCAAGCATAAATCCCCCTGGCGCTCACGCATCAAAGGGAATCGGTAAGCAAGATGGAGCGCCTAGATCAGGCCCTCGCCGAGCTCCTTGCCGCCGAGCACGTGCATATGAAAGTGCATAACGGTCTGGCCGGCATCGGCACCCTTGTTCGAGATCACGCGAAAACCGCTCTCGAGTCCCTTGACCCGGGCGACCTCGCCGATGGCCGCCGTCATGGCCTCGAGCGTCTTGGCCGGCACTCCGTCGGTGATATCGGCGTAGTGCTTCTTGGGAATCACGAGCGTGTGCACGGGGGCCTGCGGATTGAGGTCGTCGAACGCGATCACCTCATCGTCCTCGAAGACGGTGCTCGAGGGGATCTCGTGGCTGGCAATCTTACAGAAGATGCAGTCGCACATGGCTGACCTGCCTTTCGGATCGATGTGTTTGCAGGAATTGTAGGCCTTAAAAGCTCAGCTTGTCATCCTCGTCGGCGGCATCGGCCGGCACGAGCTTGTCGGTGCCGTCGATATCCTGCAGAAGAACGCTCACCTTCTGCTCCGCCTCGGCCAAACGCGTGCGCAGGCTCTTGAGGAGCGCCACGCCGCGCGTATAGCTCTCGAGCGAATCCTCGAGTTCCATGTCGCCCGACTCGAGGCTCCTGATGATGCGCTCGAGCTCCTGCGAGGCCTCTTTGTAAGAGAGCTTCTCGACATCTACCGAATTAGCCATGGTCTTCCTTTCGAATCGAATTTGATCATCGGTTGCAAATCTTGGCGTCAGTGCTCACCGTCAACCGCAGAGACGCCCGTTACCGTCGCGCGCACGTCGCCGTCGGCAAAACGCACACGGAGCGCATCTCCCTCTTGATATGCCCGGGCGCTCGTGCGCACCCCGTCCTCCCCGTACGCGATCGCATAGCCGCGTCCGAGGACCTTGAGCGGCGAGAGCGCGTCGAGGAAGGCCGCGTAGCGCGCGATATCCGAGGTCTGCCCGCGCAAGAGCGCACGGCCCTCGTTTTGAAGCCGCGCGCTCACGAGGTCGAGCGCATGCTCCTTGCTCGCAAAGCCCTTGGCGCTCTCGGGGAGCCTCGTCGTCAAGCGATCGAGCTCACGGCCGAAGTGCGCAAGCGAGCGATCGCACGCCTCGCCGAAGCGCTCCTCCGTGCGGGCGATCTCGGTACGCCGGCGGTCGACGATCGAAGTGGGGTCGCTCATGCACGGGCGCGCGGCGGACGCATCGAGCGCAGCGTGCATCCGGTCCGCTTGCGTCTTCCAGGCGCGGGCCATGCGGGCGCAGAGCACGTCAGCGCAGGCGCGCTCGGTATCGACCCTACGCGCGAGCGATGCGGAAAGCCTCTGGCCGCGCGTCTCGAGCAGCTCCGCGAGCTTGCCGGTATCGGGCGCCACCGATTCGGCCGCCGCCGTGGGCGTCGAGGCGCGCCGGTCGCTCACCATGTCGCAGATCGAGGTGTCGGGCTCGTGCCCGATACCCGTCACGACCGGCACAGGGCAGGCGGCGACCGCACGGGCGAGGCCCTCGTCGTTGAAGGTCATGAGGTCCTCGAACGAGCCGCCGCCGCGCACGAGCAGGATGCAGTCGATGCCCGGCACCGCGGCAGCACGGCGCAGTCCCTCGATAAGCTCGGCCGGAGCGCCCGCCCCCTGCACCTTGGCGCCTACGCAGACGATTTCGACCAGTGGATTCCGACGCCTGAGGGTACGTTTGACATCGTCGATGACCGCACCCGAGAGCGAGGACACCACGGCCACGCGCGAGCAGAACGCCGGGATATTGCGTTTGCGCGCGCTGTCCATGAGCCCCTCGCGCTCGAGCTTGCGGGCGAGCTCGGCCACCTGCTGGCGAAGCAGGCCCTCCCCCGCGAGCGTGAAGCGCCGCGCGATAAAGCTCATACGCCCCTGCGGCTTGTAGATGTTGAACTGCCCGCTGAAGAGCACCTGCATGCCGTCGCGAAGATCAAAAGCGCACTTGGAGTAGACACCGCGCCAGATGGTGCAGTCAACAGCCGCGCTATCGTCCTTGATCTGAAAATAGCAATGACCGGAGCGGGCGTTGGGGCCCCTGAACCCCGTGACCTCGCCGAGGACCGTGATGGCGGGCAGCGTGTCGATGGCGCCGGCGGCGAGGCCGACGGCCTCCGAGACGCTCAACGCAGACGACTCGCCCGCAGCCTCAGCCGCGGCGTCCGTACCCGGGGCGCCCGCACGTTCCCAGGGGAGCTCCGCATCCCCGTCCGAAACGGAAGAGCCCACGGTGCCCGTCAGATTCCATGCAGCCACAAGGCCTCCTCAACTCCTGATTGCAACTCGTGCGAAGTGTATCGTCGCGCGCGGACACGATTTGCGCGCGGACATCGTAGCGTCGTCAGTCGCCGCGGCGCTGGGTGCGCGCGAGCAGATAGAGCAGCTGCAGAATCGAGCTGAGCGCAGCCGCAACATAGGTCAGAGCCGCCGCCGTGAGCACCTTCTTGGCACCGCGCACCTGGGTGGCGCTCATGCCCGACTGCTGTATGTAGCGCACACCGCGACGCGATGCATCGATCTCGACAGGGAGCGTAACGATCTGAAAGAGAACCGAGAACGCAAAGAGGAGGATCGCCACGCGCGTAAGCCCCGCGATGTTCAAGAAGATGCCGGCCATAAGCACGACCATCCAAAATTGCTGCGTGAAGTTCACCACGGGAACGAGCGCCGAGCGCACCTTCATCATGGCGTAGCCCTGTGCATGCTGCGCGGCGTGTCCAGCCTCGTGGCAGGCCACGGCAACGCTCGCCACCGACCCGCCGTTCAGGTTGTCGGAACTCAGGTTGAGCGTCTGGTTCGTGGGGTTGTAGTTATCGGTAAGCGAACCTGCGACGCCATGGATCTGCACATCCTGGCATCCGTTCGCATCGAGCATGGCGCGCGCCACCTGGGCGCCCGTTGAACCATCGGATTTCACGCGCGACCACGTGGCATACGTCGACTTGATATAGGCCTGCGCAGCGAGGCCAACGACCGTGGAGATGATGACAACGATCAGATAGAGCGGGTCCATCCCGTAGCCATAGCCGTAGCCGTAACCCATTCCGTAGTAGCCCATGGGGCGTCCCTTCTCGAGGCGTCAATTGGGGCTGAGTGTACCCAGCCCGTAGCAGCTCAACCAAAAATAACGCGGTGCACGGACACAACGTCCCCGCGCACCGCAACCATCCATATCTAGAGAATCTGCACCGAACGGTCTTTGACCGTGAGTCCCATGTTGCCGGCAAGCAGATCGTCCAAAAGCGACCCCACGAGCTCAAAGCGCCAGCCCTCGCGCAGACGGCTCTTCTCGGGCGACTCCACGTAGGCTGCGAGGTCATCGCGCGAGGCGATCATGGCCGTGGCGACGCCGCTCTTCTCGGACACCAGGCGGATGAGCGCGTACATGAGGTCGGTCACGCTCTCGAGCTCGGCCGAGGCTCCCCTATGCGCATGGAAAGCGGCGGGGTAGTTCTCCTGCGGACAACGGATGCCGTTTTTGATAGCGAGGAGGGCGCCGTCGACATCACGCTCAGAGAGCTGCTCGGTCCCACGGATCCCGCGAAAGCCCGTCACATCGCGCGGCGAGCGCTTGACGAGCGCGAGCAGAACGTCGTCGGACATGACCCATTTGCGCGGGATGTTCCGTCGCGAGGCCAGCCCTTCACGCCAGGCAGCGAGCTCACGAGCAACGGCAAGCTGCTTGCGCGTGCACGACGATATACGCTTCACGCGCTTGTAGGCGGCACGGCGATCGAGCTCGTAGTGCGAGATATCCGCGAGGGGGCGTGTCTCGTCGAGCACCCACTGCACGCGCCCCTTGCGCTCGAGCTTGGCGAGCATGACGTCATAGCTCTTGATGAGATAGCGCACGTCGTCGATGGCGTACTCGATCTGCTTGTCGGTGAGCGGGCGGCGTGCCCAGTCGGTGAGCGATTCGGATTTGGGAAGCGAGACGTCGCAGAACGTGTGCACCAGATTGTGATACGAGATCTGCATGCGCTCACCCAAAAAGGCCGCCGCGATCTGCGTATCGAAGATCGGGCGCGGCAGCTCGCCGAGCGTGTTGTAGAGCACCTCCATATCCTGCGAGCAAGCATGGAAAACCTTGATCACCGAGGTGTCGGCCATGAACTTCGCGAGCGGCGAGAGATCGTCGATGGCGAGCGGGTCGATGGCAACGCACTCGTCGGGAGTCGCGGCCTGGACCAGGCAGAGCTTGGGGTGGAAGGTGCGCTCGCGCAAGAACTCGGTATCGATCGCCACGGCATCGAACGCGGCAGCACGCTCGCAAAAGGCCGCGAGCTCCTCGTGTGTGGAAATATACATACGGACCCATCGGTTTGGCTAGCCCGCGCTGTGCGGGGTAGGATGTGAGAGTTGCTGGCTTCAGTAACTATACTCGCTAACCATATGGACAGGAAAGACCGACATGCGTTGCCTGATCATCCACAACCCCGCGTCCGGCTTGAGCTCGGACGAGATCTATTCCTTCGTGCATGCCCTCTCCCAGGGCGGCGACGAATGCGTGATGCGCTTTATCGGCGATGGCATGGAGCCCGAGGACTGCGTGCGCGACGTCAAAAGCTTTGACCGCGTGGTCGTATCGGGCGGCGACGGCACCATCTCGAACGTCTTCGACTGCCTGCGCGGCTGCGGCGTACCCGTGTTGGTGTTCCCCTCGGGAACGGCCAACCTGTTCTTCAACAACATCGGCAACGCGCCCGAGACGGCGGCGCTCGCCAAGGCCTGCCGCGAGGGCCGCACGGCCAAGATCGACATGGGCGAGCTCTTCTGGACCGATGACGAGGGTGCGGAGCAGCGCCACGGCTTCATCATCATCGCCGGATCGGGTTTCGATGCCGAGATCATGAAAAAGGCCGCGCCCACCAAAAACGACATCGGCGAGGTCGCCTACTTCCTCTCGGCGCTCAACACCCTCGAGCCCACGGTGTCGCATTTCACGATCGAGCACGACGGCACGGTCGACGAGGTCGACGGCATCTGCTGCATGGTGGCGAACACCGCCGTGATCCAGAACGGCATCAATCTCTTTCCCGACTGCCGCATGAACGACGCCATGATCGACATCGCGGTGATCGAGCCGGTACGCACCGTGCAGCTACTGCCCACGGTCATAACCGCGGCACTCGACCCCACGGGCAAGACCCTCGGCCGCCCGCAGTTCACTATGATCCAGGCGCACGAGGCCAAAATCACCTGCACGCCCTCGCTCAACATGGAGTTCGACGGAGAGATCATCTCGAGCAACTCAGGCACCTTTGGCGCACGCGCCCTGCCACAGTGCATCGATGTGATCGTGGACGACTTCTCCCCGCTCGCATAGCCGAGCCAGGCGCCCGGCACCAGATAGCCATAGCAACCAAAATGACGGGACCCCGCAGCAACGTACAAGCGGGGTCCCGTCTTTGCTTTGGAACACGATCCGCCATGGGACCGGCGCCAAAAGCCAGAAACGAACAGAACATGCTGGCGCTCCGTGAAAAAGGGCCGCCTGCAAACATGCGGACAGCCCTACGGACCAAATGACCAAGACCTATAAGGGATGCGCTTAAGCTGCGCTCTCAAGATTGCTGCCGCGCAGCGTCCCCTCCATGAAGTTCTCGACAGATGCACGGCGCGGTCCCTCGGCAGCGTCGGACGTGACCAAGCAGACGGACGCCTGGGGTGCGGCCTCGTCCTCGATGGGCAGCACCTTGACGAGCGGCGAGGAGTTCTTGTTGTAGGGCATGATCGCAGAGAAGAAAAAGCCGTTGCGCTCGCCGAAGAACTCGAGTGCCTCGGCCGGGCCCTCGACCTTGAGCGTCTTGTCGATGAGGCCGGATTCACGGAAGTTCACGAGGATCGACTTGGTGAAGTTGTCCCACGTGGACGACTCGCCCGCCGGGAACTCCCTGATATCGTCGATCGTGACGGATTGTTTTTTGGCGAGCGGATGGCGGCGCGAGACGCTGATGCCGCACGGAAGCTTGCCGAGCACATTCGAGGTCAGACCCTCCTGCTCGACCTCGCCGATCGTCACGAGACCATCGAAATCACCCTCGCGCAAACGCTTGATGCCCTCCTCGGGAAGCACCATCTCGAAGTCGACCGAGGAGCGGATGCTGCGGCCGAAGTACGAGGTGAAGAGCTTACGGAAGGTCTCGCTGCCATCGACGATGGGAGTGCAGACACCGAAGGTGAGATGCACGGAAGCGGGATTGAGCGCCTCGCCGGCTGCAACCTCCGCCGAAAAGGAACAGGCTTCCTCAAAGGCGTCGACCGCGCGGCGTGCACACGGATAAAAGCTCTTGCAGTAGTCGGTGGGCGTGATGCCGCGCGGCGTGCGCACAAAGAGCATGGCCCCGAGCTCGCGCTCGAGCTCGGCGATTGACTTGGAGATGGCCTGCACGGTCACCGACCGGGCGCGAGCCGCGGTGGAAAAGCCGTTCTCCTCGACGACAGAAACGAAGTATCCGAGCTGGTTCTGGTTCATGCGGTAGCACCTCTCGAGATTATTGGGGCGTCATTACCTTCAACTTTAGATTAAGGGCGCATCTTTGCCCTCAATTTTTGATTAAGTCTAACACGCTCTCGGATAAGGGCACTTGGCCGACCGCGATATATGCAAGTAACAACAAAACGTTTACGAACGGGACCGATAACGTAGACCCGCAAAAATTCTCGCGCGCAACTAGACGTCCTCCGCGCACCCTGCGCTGAGGATTTGCCCGACTCGAAACAATCCAAAGTTTTTTCCCAGCCCGCACTCCACTGTGCTATAGTGCCAAGCAGTTGAACGCGAGTAGCCGAAAGGAGCCACCAAATGCAGAACGTCAAGACCAACAATCGCAACTGGTGGTGGCATGCTGTGCAAGCGGTCGGTCGATCGTGAGTCTTGTCGCGCCATAGTTACGTGAACTTCAAGGGCTCCCGGTTTGACCGGGGGCCCTTTTTAGTTCGCAAACACCTCAGCAACCATATCCAAAGGAGAAACAGAATGTCCGAGCAGAACAGCAACCAGAAGGCCCGCACCGTCACGTCCGTCAATCGCGGCACCCTCGACCTCAAGGCCCTCACCCTCTACGCCATCCTCTTGGCCGCGGGATTTGTCCTCAACATAACCGTATCTAAGTTCTTCAGCGGCCTTACCGGCGGTATCCTCTCGCCCGAGTTCATCATCGCCGCCTTCTGCCTCGAGATCCTCATCCTCAAGCCCGATCTTGGCCAGGCCGCCGTCATCGGCCTGCTCGCCGGCGTCGTGATCCAGATCACCGCCTCCGTCAAGGGCCCCGACCTCATCGCCGAGCCCGTCGCCGCCGTCGTGATGGCGCTCCTCGTCAAGGCCCTCGGTAGCGGCAGCACCAAGAGCGCCCTCCCGCTCATCGGCACCTTCGTGGTCACCGTGATCTCCGGACTCATCTACGCCGCGATCTTCGCCTGCCTTGTCCAGCGCAACCCCGCCCTCATCGGCGTCATGGCCCCGGTCGTAGCCGCCACCGGCGTCTGCAACGCCGTCATCGTGGCCGCGCTCTACATCCCGGTAAAGAAAGCCCTCAAGCTCAACGACTAGCAGCGGACGGCCTTCGCCCCGGCCCACCTTCGATCCTTCCACAACGACTCTTATAGATTGGACCCACTTATGTCCCAGCAAGCACGCACCGTCACCGCCGGCGCCAAGCAGTCCGGCATCATCGACATCAAGTCACTCGTGCTCCTCGCCATCCTCCTCGCCGCCGGCTTCATCCTCAACATGACCATCGGCAACGCCGTCGCCATGATCGGCATCAAGCCCCAGTTCATCATCGCGGCCTACGCGCTCGCCATCCTCCTCACCGATGCGAGCTTTGCGCAGGCGGCCGTCTTCGCCATCATCTCGGCATGCGTCTGCCAGCTCACGACCTCGATTCCGTTCCTCAACTTTGCCACGGAGCTCTGCGGCGCCCTCGCCATGGCGGCGCTCATCAAGCTGCCCGTCCAGATCGCCGGAAAATCCGCGACCCCGCTCGTGGCCACCTTCGTGACGACCCTCATCTCCGGTGCGCTCTTTGCTGTTGCCGGTACGCTCATCATGGGCGCCGCTCTCGCGACCGTCGTTGTCAAGGTGCCCCTAGTGCTCGGAACCGCGGTCTTCAACGCGATCGTGGTCCAAGCGCTCTTCTTCCCGCTGAGCAAGGTCCTCGGCAAGTAGGTTCTCGGTTACCATGTAAAGCGCCGGCCGACACGCATCGGACCGGCGCTTCTTTTTTATGAACGCTTAAGAAAGGCCATGCTGTGAGCAACTCAGGCAACAGAAAGCCGATCATCGAGCTCAAGGACGTGTCGTTTTCATACGGTCAGGAGGCGAGCCGCGCCCTCGACCATATGGACCTCACCATCCACGAGGGCGAGTTCGTCGGCGTGATCGGCCCCTCCGGCGCCGGCAAGTCGACGCTCGCGGCCGTGATGAGCGGCGCCATCCCCCACCACTACACAGGCGAGCTCTTCGGCGCCACCCTCGTGGACGGGCAGGATACCTGCGACGTGACCCTCACCGACATCAGTCGCATCGTGGGCAGCGTCCTCCAAGACATCAACTCGCAGATGGTCGCCTCCGTCGTTGAGGACGAGATGCTCTTCGGGCTCGAGAACTACGGCGTGCCGCACGACCGGATCGAGAGCCGCATCGCGCAAGCGCTCGAAACCGTCGGCATCTCCGATCTGCGCGACCGCGAGATCGCAACGCTCTCGGGCGGGCAGAAGCAAAAGGTCGCCATCGCGGCCATCCTCGCACTCGCGCCGCGCGTGCTCGTACTCGACGAGCCCACCGCCGCGCTCGACCCGGTGAGCTCCACACTCGTCTTCGACACGCTCCGCAAGGTCAACGAAACCGCCGGCATCACCGTGGTCGTCATCGAGCAAAAGGTCGCGCTTCTCTGCAAGTACTGCGAACGCGTCGTCGTGCTCTCAGAGGGCAAGCTCGCCTTTGACGGGGAGCCGCACGAGGTATTCGGCCATGCCCATGAGCTGCGCCGCCTCGGCGTGGACAGCCCGCGCGTCGCGCGCATAGCGAACAGCCTCCTCGAGCGAGGCGTTGTCGAGAACATCGATCGACCCTGCCTGAACGTCGGCGAAGCAAAGCGCTTGATCGCGGGGTTGGTCAAGGATCGAGCGGGGTCCCCTGCCGTCGCAAACGCGACGACGTCGAGCTCTGCCACTCGCTCCTCCCGCCATAAGCCCGCCGCGCGTCCGCATGCCGAGGGAGCTGCCCCCGTGGTCGAGGTCGAAGACGTCACCTTCGCCTACCCCAACCACGGCGATTCCGTGAGCGGGCTCAACATGTGCGTCTACCCCGGCGAGCTCGTGGGCATCATCGGGCAGAACGGTGCCGGCAAAACGACCCTCACCAAGCTGCTCAACGGGCTTCTCCACCCCAAATCGGGCACGGTGCGCATAGCCGGGCTCAACACGCGCGAGGTTCCCACGAGCGCCATCGCCGCGCACTGCGCCACGCTCTTTCAAAATCCCGACCGCCAGATCTGCAAGGACACCGTGCTCCAAGAGGTGGCCTTCGGCCTCACCCTGCACGGCACGCCGCAAGACGAGGCCGAGCGCCGCGCCGCCGAGGTGATCGAGCGATTTGACCTTCCGGCGGGCGAGTCGCCCTTCTCGCTCTCGCGCGGTCAGCGCCAGATGGTCGCGCTCGCAAGCGTCGTGGTCCTCGACCCCAAGGTCGTGCTGTTCGATGAGCCCACGAGCGGCTTGGACTACCGCGAATGCATGACCGTTATGGAGACCGTGCGCGAGATGGCCGAGCGCGGCTGCGCCGTGATCATGGTCTGCCACGACATGGAAGTCGTGAGCGACTTTGCCGAGCGCGTGGTCGTGATGACGAAAGGCAAGATCGCCGCACGCGACCAAGCCGAGACCGTCTTTGCAGACGACGCCCTCATGGCCGCCGCTTATGTGGAGCCACCGCAGGTCATCGCCCTCTCAAAGGAGCTTGCGCGGGACGTTACACCTGCGTTTGCGAATATCAGCCAGGTAGAGGGTATCGTCGAGGTCATTGAGGAGATGGTGAGCCGTGGGTAGCGTCATCGATTACATTCCGGGCAATTCCCTCTTGCACAAGCTGAACCCGGTCAGCAAACTCGCGCTCGCCGCTGGAATCATCATGGCAACGTTTTTGGGTGATACATACGCCCTGCTCATCGCCCTGCTCGTCCTCACGTTCGCGCTCGGCGCCTACGCCAAGGCGAATACGGGCCTCATCTCTCTCGCCAAGCTCATGGTGCCGCTCTCGCTCATCATGCTCGTGTTGCAGACCGCCTTCATCCGCACCGGCGACGTTCTTTTTGCATGGGTCACCGTTGACGGCGTGATCACGGGAACCAAGGCGGCCCTGCGCCTCGTGGGCGTGGCGCTGCCGCTCATCCTCATGCTCTCCGTCACCAAGCTGAACGACCTGGCAAACGCCGTCGTCGAGGTGCTGCAC
>CAVCLY010000024.1:0-1926 GCA_963603165.1 Faecalibacterium prausnitzii | reverse complement strand
CCGTACCGCTACGCCTTCACCTTTACGACGGCGCTCCGCTTTGTACCCGTGTTCAGCCAGGAGATGAACGCCATCATGGAGGCCCAGACCGCCCGCGGCGTTGAGTACGACACCAAGAACCCCATCAAGAAGCTGCAGCTCATGCTCCCGCTCTGCGTGCCGCTGCTCGTGAGCTCCGTCGGCAAGACCGACGCCACGGCACTTGCCGCAGAGCAGCGCGGGTTCTACCTGCGCACACGCAAGAGCAGCTACAAGCGCTACCCCATGGCCGGCGCCGACTACGCCGTGCTCGCCTGCTGCGTGGCACTGATCGCACTCGGCATCTTGTTCTAGCAATTCGTTTAGGAGGAGCCGCACGATGGCACGCCGCCGCAAACAGCAAAAGAAGGTTCGAGAACCGCTCGATCTGCGCAACTTTGAGCACACTCCAGAAGCCGAAGCACTCGCAGTCGAGGCGGGGATCGAGAGCTTGCCGAGCTTTTTCGTCGACTCACTGGTGGGTGCATACGGAACGGCCGCCGCATCCCAGGCACTTGCCGGGCTCGACGCCGCCGCCGAGCTCCCCGTGACGCTCCGCGCCAACACCGTCAAGGCCAGCCGCGACGAGGTCGCCTCGGCGCTCGACGCTGCCGGCATTCCGCATGAACCCGTGAGCTGGTACGAGGATGCCTTTGTGATCCCCCGGGCATGTGCCAAGGCGGTATGGGACCTGGGGCTCGTCGATGCGGGACAAGTCTATCTACAGAGCCTCTCGTCCATGCTGCCTCCGTTCGCGCTCGACCTTACCGGCAGCGAAGACGTGCTCGACATGTGCGCGGCACCCGGAGGCAAGACCACCCAGATGCACGCCCTCGCGCCCGCAGCGCACATCACCGCCTGCGAGATGCATGCCCCGCGCGCCGAAAAGCTCGAGCACAACCTGCACGTACAGGGAGCCGTGAACGTTCAGGTCATGCGCTGTGACGCCCGCGAGCTCGATGAGTTCTTCTCGTTTGACAAGATCCTGCTCGATGCCCCCTGCACGGGCTCGGGGACGCTCTCGCTCAAGAACCCGCGCACCCTCAAGGGCTTCAGCGACGCCCTGCTCCAAAAATGCGCCCGCAGCCAGCGTGCACTCCTCGACCGCGCCCTCACCGTGCTCAAGCCCGGCGGCACGCTCGTCTATTCGACCTGCTCGATCCTGCCGCAGGAAAACGAAGACGCCCTCATCCACGTGCTCAAAAAGCATCCCGATTGCGAAATCGTGCCGCTGGACGGCAGCACGCCCGATCAACACCCCGACGATGCAAGCGACCTTGAGGACGCAGGCGCCAACGCGGCCACCGAGAACAACGCCGTCACCCAAGCCGTACTTGCAGGCGAGCTCCCGCTTATCAAAAACGAACTTTCCGGCACCCTCACCGTCATGCCCACGCGCGACTACGAGGGCTTCTACCTCGCCAAGATCAAAAAGAAGTAGCGCCCATCACAAGCTATCGAGCCATTGGAGGCCCGGTCGTTCACGCAACGGCCGGGTCCAATTCGTTAAATTGCCATACAGCAAGCTTCATTCGCCATGGCCAGCGATAGTTTAGGTAGAATTTCCTTTTATGAATCTGTGTCTGCTGCTGCAGCGAACGGAAAACGTCTGATTGAGGTCTCACCTCGCCGTCTTCAGCGAAATTTCGTTCGCAATTCGATAAAGGGGAACCCATGTCCTGCTGCCATAGCGAGAACGCACTGATCACAAAACCGTCGACCATGCTCGCCGCCACGCTGTTCCTGGCGTTCGCCATCCTTTGCCCGTCTCGGGCCTTTGCGATCACGGAGGCGCATTCAATAGACGCCTCGGGGGAGAAGACCACGTACTACAGCGTCCAGCAGGCCATAGCCGCCGGTCTCGAGGGCAAGACCATCATCATGGACCAGGACTGGGCCGTTAACGGA
>CAVCLY010000023.1:0-25269 GCA_963603165.1 Faecalibacterium prausnitzii | reverse complement strand
CGTAGACCATGACCTGGCGCGGGGTGTTGGAGAGATGGTCGTCGCCGCGGATGACGTGCGTGATGCCCATGGCGGCGTCGTCGACCACGGTGGCGAAGTTGTAGGTGGGAGTGCCGTCGGAGCGGAAGATCACGAAGTCATCGAGTTCCTTGGCGTCGAAGACCACCTTGCCGTGCACGGCGTCCTCGATCACGACGTCTCCGCGGTCCTCGGGAACCTTGATGCGCAGCACGTAGGGCTCGCCAGCGGCGATGCGCTCGCGCGCCTCCTCATCGGAGAGATGGCGGCAGGTGCGCTGGTAGCCTTGGAAGGGATCCTTGCGCGCCTGGGCGGCCGCGCGATCCTCGGCGAGCTTCTCGCTCGAGCAGAAGCAGGGATAGGCGTGGCCCTCGTCCCAGAGCTTCTGGGCGGCCTGCTTGTACATCTCGAGGCGCTCGGTCTGGGCATAGGGGCCGAAGTCGCCACCCACCTCGGGACCCTCGTCCCAGTCGAGGCCGAGCCAGCGCATGGCTCGCAGGATGATGTCGGTGTTCTCCTGCGTGGAGCGCGTGGGGTCGGTGTCGTCGATGCGCAGGATGAAGGTGCCGCCCATCGCGCGGGCAAAGGCCCAGTTGTAGATGGCGGTGCGGGCGCCTCCGATGTGGAGCTTGCCGGTGGGCGAGGGCGCAAAGCGCACGCGTACGGGTGAGGTCATGGTCTCTCCTCGTCGAGTTCTGTGTATTTGCATCCGTCTAGTATACGTCACGCGGCAGAGCGGTCCCGATGTGTGGCTGTTTTGCATCGCGGGTTCACATCGATCGGGCGGGCGTTAGTATGTTCGTGCAAACGAGCCCGCGGAATGGTAACGGCCGCCGGGCGCCACAAGAGAAAGGGCATGAGATGCCGAACGAGAATCGTTCCAATTTCGGGCAGGGAAACTTCGTCTTCACTTCCGAATCCGTCACCGAGGGGCACCCCGACAAGATCGCCGACCAGATCTCGGACGCCGTCCTCGATGCCATCATCCAAAAAGAGATCGAGCTCGAGGGCCAGGGCTACATTGCGCCCAACGGTGTGCCGGCGAACGTCGAGAACCTGCGTTGCGCCTGCGAGACGCTCGTGACCACCGGCACGGTCATCGTGGCGGGCGAGATCCGCACCCAGGCCTACGTGGACGTGCAGGAGATCGCGCGCGGGGTCATCCGTCGCATCGGCTACGACCGCGGCAAGTACGGCTTCGACTGCGATAACTGCGGCGTCATGAACCTCATTCATGAGCAGAGCCCCGACATCGCCCAGGGCGTCGACGAGTCGTTCGAGACCCAGACGGGCGCTACCTGCGACCCCATCGACCTTATCGGTGCGGGCGACCAGGGCATGATGTTCGGGTACGCCACCAACGAGACCTCTACGCTCATGCCCATGCCGCACTACCTTGCGAGCCGCTTGGCCGAGCGCCTGGCGGCCGTGCGTCACGACGGCACGCTCGATTATCTGCGCCCCGACGGCAAGACCCAGGTGACCGTGCGCTACGAGGACGGCAAACCGGTCGAGGTCACGACCATCGTCATCTCCACGCAGCACTCCGATAAGATCGAGGACATGGCGCAGATTCGCTCGGATATGATCGAGCACGTGATCGAGCCCGTGCTGAGCGCCGAGGGCATGCCCTTTGACGGCGCCGACATCTACGTGAATCCGACCGGTCGCTTTGTGACCGGCGGTCCCAAGGGCGACACGGGCCTCACCGGTCGCAAGATCATCGTCGATACCTACGGCGGCATGGGTCGCCACGGCGGCGGCGCGTTCAGCGGCAAGGACTGCACCAAGGTCGACCGCTCGGCCGCCTACGCCGCACGCTGGGTCGCCAAGAACGTGGTGGCCGCGGGTCTCGCCGACCGCTGCGAGGTCGAGCTCGCCTACGCCATCGGTGTATCGCATCCGCTCTCGATCATGGTCGACACGTATGGCACCGAGCATGTCGATGGGGGCAAGATCGAGGCTGCGGTCAAGAGCGTGTTCGACCTGCGCCCCGGCGCGATCATCCGCGATCTTAAGCTGCGCCGTCCGATTTATGAGAAGACGGCTGCCTACGGGCACTTCGGTCGCGAGGACGCCGACTTCACCTGGGAGGCGACCGATCGCGTGGACGAGCTCCGCGCCGCGTGCGGGCTCTAGGTTCGCCGCCGCCCGGCTCGAGTTGCCGGGGTCCGATAGATAGAGAGATAAGGGAGGGATGTTGCAGATGGCAAGACCGCAGCAGCCCTCCCTTTTTGCCGAGCAGAACCGGGCGATGGGTATCGCCGCGGACGTGAGCGGCTATGCGTCGATCGTGCTCGATATCCCCTCGCGTGCGCTCTCCGACCCGTATTGCTATGCGGTGCCGGCTGAGCTTGCCGACCGTGTCGAGGTCGGCGCAACCGTGCTCGTCAACTTTGCGGGGCGCATGGCGGCGGGTTATGTCCTCGAGCTCGCCGAATCCGCGTTCGATCTTCCGGGGACCCGCGGGCTCGATCCCAAAAAGATCAAGTCCCTGACCTCGGTTCTGGTCGAATCGTCGTTTATGAGCGAGTCCGTGGCTGTGGCGCGCTGGATGAGCCATGAGTACGTGGCCCCGCTTGCCGACTGCATCCGCCTGTTCCTCGCCCCCGGCGGGTCTCCGCGTGTGGTCAAGGGGGTAGACGGTGCCTGGCATATCGAGCGCCCCGCCGTGGCCGAGGTGCATGAGCGGATCGTGTCGCTCACGCCTGAGGGTGCGAGCTTTGAGCCCGCCAAGAACGCGCATCGGCAGCGTCAACTCATCGAGGCGCTGAGCTGCGGCCCGGTCTCGACTCGCGAGCTCAATCTGCTCTTCACGAATATGTCGGCTACCATCCGCTCACTCGAGCGCAAAGGCGTGGTCGAGGTGGGGGAGCGCCGTGCTTGGCGTGGCGTGGCCGATACGAGCACGCTCTCGTCCGCCCGCGCGGCGGCGCCGGAGCATCTCACCGACGGCCAGACGGCGGCGCTCGCGGCGATCGAGTCGGCCGCGCGTGCGGGCCGGGGCGATGTGGTCCTCGTGGACGGCGTGACCGGCTCGGGCAAGACCGAGGTCTATCTCTCCGCTATCGAGCGCGTGCTCGAGCGCGGTGAGTCGGCCTGTGTGCTCGTGCCCGAGATCTCGCTCACGGCGCAGACCGTGGGCCGGTTCCGTTCGCGCTTCGGAGAGTCCGTGGCGGTTTTTCACAGCCGGCTCTCGGCGGGCGAGCGGCTCGACCAATGGGAGATGGTGCGGCGCGGCATGGCCCGCGTGGTCGTGGGCGCGCGCTCGGCGCTTTTCTGCCCGTTCCGGAACCTCGGGATCATCATCATCGACGAGGAGCATGAGCAGAGCTACAAGCAGGGCTCGACCCCGCGCTACCATGCGCGCGAGGTGGCATCGACCATGGCGGCGCGCTTTGGCTGTCCGCTCGTGCTCGGCTCCGCCACGCCGTCCGCAGAGGCGCTCCTGCGCTGCCGCCTGGGTACTTACAACGGTGTTGCCTGGACGCGTGTCGAGATGCCCGAGCGCCCTGCCGGCGCGCAGCTGCCGCGCGTGGTCGTCTCGGACCTCAGACGCGAGTT
The DNA here is from genome assembly GCA_963603165.1 of Faecalibacterium prausnitzii. Classification (GTDB taxonomy): domain Bacteria; phylum Actinomycetota; class Coriobacteriia; order Coriobacteriales; family Coriobacteriaceae; genus Collinsella. The sequence goes on along the minus strand of CAVCLY010000023.1, from coordinate 21,687 downwards.
CGCGCAGGGTGAGCGCTCCATCTTCTCAAAGCCGCTCCGCGAGGGGTTGGAACGCGTGGTCGAACGCCGCGAGAAGGCGGTGCTCCTGCATAACCGTCGCGGGTTCGCGCCGTTCCTCATGTGCCGTGAGTGCGGCTGCGTTCCCACCTGCCGCCATTGCTCGACCTCGCTCACCTACCACGAGCGCACGCATACGCTCGAGTGCCATACCTGCGGGAGCTCCTACCGGGTGCTGCCTTACCCGGCGCCGGGGAGCGCCTGCCCGCGTTGCGGGAGCCGCTATCTTGCCAAGATGGGTCTGGGCACGCAGCAGGTCGAGGACGCGCTGCGCCAGCTCCTGCCCCAAGATGTCGAGATCGTGCGCATGGACGCGGATTCCACGCGCGGCAAGGATGCGCACAAGCGCCTGCTCGAGCAGTTCGATGCGGCCGAGTGCGCGGTGCTCCTGGGAACCCAGATGGTTGCGAAGGGGCTCGATTTTCCCGAGGTCACGTTGGTCGGCGTGGTGAACGCCGACTACCAGCTCAAGATGCCCGACTTTAGGGCGCAGGAGCGCGCCTTCGATCTGCTCGAGCAGGTGGCGGGGCGCGCCGGTCGCGGCGATACGCCGGGCGAGGTGGTCATTCAGACCTATCTGCCCGACGACCCGGTTATTCGCGCCGTCGCTAAGCACGACCGCTCGATCTTTACCGAGAGCGACTCGAACCAGCGCGCCGAGGTGGCCTACCCGCCGTTCGTGCGCCTCTCGAACGTGCTTGTGTGGGGTGCCGACGACGTGCGCGTGCGCCAGAGCATCGAATCGATCGCCCGCGCGCTCCGCGAGCGCTTCCGCAGCGAGCACGCGGCCGCTCCCGGCGCCACGGGCCTTCCGTCGCTTGCACCCGACCCCACGCGCCAGCCGGTGGTGCTCGGCCCCTCCACGTGCATCATCGAGCGCGCCAAGGACCGCTATCGCTTCCATCTGCTCGTCAAGAGCCCGTTGGGGTACGATGTTTCCCGTGCGATTTCGGACGCGCTCGCGGGCGTGAGGCTCCCGAGCGGCGTCCATTTGAGCGTCGACATCGACGCGTATGACCTTATGTAGCGAAAGGGGACCTATGGAGTCCAACGGCATCGTTCTTTCTCCCGACCCGCGCCTGCGCCAGGAGTGCGCGCCGATCGAGAACATCGACGGGCATATCGAGGAGCTTGCTGACAAGATGAAGCACCTGATGTTCGAGAACGGTGGTTGCGGCATCGCGGCCCCGCAGATCGGCGAGCTCATCCAGATGGTGCTGATCGATTGCGAGTACACGGGCGAGGACGACTACGACCCCTATGTGCTCATCAACCCGGTGATCGTCGAGGCTTCCGAGACCACGCGGCCCTTCAGCGAGGGGTGCCTTTCGATCCCCGGCATCAATGTCGAGATCAGTCGTCCCGACCATGTTGTCGTGGAGGCCTACGACCTCGATGCGAACCTCATGCGCTACGAGGCCGAGGGCGATCTGTTCTGCGTATGCCTGCAGCACGAGATCGACCATCTGCACGGCAAGACCATGTTCGAGCGCCTGGCCCCTATGCAGCGCATAAAAGCCATGAAGGACTACCAGGACGCGCTTGCGCGCGGTGCCAAGCCGGGCGAGACCGAGTAGGTGCCGAGCGCGAGTCCGCGCACGTTGACGTGTTCTGGCCGTGGTGACGATACGGCCGATCGATCTTGAGCGTCGGTTGTTTGAGAGGAACATATGAGGATCGTATTCATGGGGACGCCGGACTTCGCCGTTCCCGCCCTTCGCCTGCTGGCTGCCGAGCATGACGTGGCGCTCGTGCTCACGCGGCCCGATGCCGTGCGCGGGCGCGGCAAAAAGCTCGTTCCCTCACCCGTTAAGGACGCGGCGACAGAGCTCGGCATTCCGGTGATCGAGACCTCGCGCATCACCGATGAGGTACGCGAGAGCCTGGCTACCGCCCGCGCCGACATCTTCTGCGTTGCCGCCTATGGCTGCATCATCCCCGACGATGTGCTCACCATGCCCGAATGCGGGATCGTGAACATCCACGCCTCGCTCCTGCCGCGCTGGCGCGGGGCGGCTCCTATCCAGCGCGCCATCCTTGCGGGCGATGAGTTTGCAGGCGTGTCCATCATGCAGATCGGCCACGGGGTCGATACCGGTGCGTACTGTGCGCAGGCCAAGACCCCGACGGAAGGCAAGAACACCGAGCAGCTCACGCAAGAGCTGGCGGAGCTCGGCGGCAAGCTCCTGCTCGATACGCTCCCCAAGATCGCCGACGGGTCGGTGGTCTGGACCGAGCAGGACGAGGCCCTGGTGACCCATGCGGCCAAGGTCTCCAAGGCCGAGATGCGCCTCGATCCCGCTCATTCCGCGGCGGATAACCTGCGTCGCGTGCTCGCGTCGTCCGATACGGCGCCCGCTCGCTGCACGATTGCCGGCAAGGGCGTGCGCGTGATCGCGGCGGTTCCGTGCGATGACCAGGTGGGCGAGGGAGACCTTTCCGTTTCGCGCAAGCGCGTTTTGCTGGGTTGCGCCGATGCGGCATTCGAGCTGGTCGAGGTCAAGCCCGACGGCAAGCGCGCGATGCCGGCCTCTGCTTGGGCAGCTGGCCTTAACGGCTCGGACCCCGCGTGGTCGGTGCTCTCGTGAGCAAGCTCGCACCGGGCCGCAGGCTGGCTCTCTCGGCGCTTATCGAGGCGGAGGATTCGGGTCGCTACGTGCGCGACATCTTGAGCGCGCATACGGGAGATGAAGACGCGCGCGATCGCGCCTTCGCGCTGCGCCTGGCACTCGGCACGACAGCCACGCGCGGCTGTTTGGACGAGCTGCTCGACTGCTTTCTCGCCAAGCCCAAAAAGGTCTCCAAGCGCGTGCGTATGGCGCTTCGCATCGCAACGTTCGAGATGCTCTATCTGGGCACCGATGGTCGCGTGGCGGTGAGTCAGGGTGTGGAGCTCGTGCGCTCCGTCGCCAAGAGCGCGGCGGGTTTGGCGAACGCGGTCCTGCGTCGAGTCGATGAGCATGCGCAGGCCTACCGTTCCGGCGAGTTCGGCATCTCCGATGGTGTGTGCTCGCGCGAACTCGTCGCTGTAGCTCGCAGGGACGGGATCCCGACGTGGCTTGCGGAAAAGCTCACAGATTCCGTTGGAGTCTCCGATAGCGGCGTGCTCGCGCCGAATACCGATGCGGCGCCGGTGTGGCTTCATTCGTTCTCTCATGAGCTCGATGGCGTCCCGTCGCCGTTTGCCGGTTGCGTGGGGCCGCTCGATGTCTCCGATGCCGTCTGTTCGCGCGCGCTCGCTGCGGGCGACGCCGTCGTGTCCGATGCGGCGGCACAGCTCGTGGCGTGTGTGGCGACGCGACCGGGAACGTGCCTCGAGATCGGCTCGGGTCGCGGTACCAAGACCTACATGATGCTCTCGCATGGGCAGCATGCGTCGCTCGAGCGCGAGCATACCGCGCTCGAGCTTTCTGAGGCCAAGTGCGCACTCAACCGCGAGCGTCTGTGCGCAGCCGGGCTTTCGGCACGGGTTATCGCCGGTGACGCGTGCGATCTTGCCGCCTCGTTCGCGGCTGCCGACATCGCCGCGGACGCATGCTTCGATACCGTCTTCGTCGATGCGCCGTGCTCGGGTACCGGCACCATGCGGCGGCACCCCGAGATTCCGTGGCGTCTCGAGAAGACAGATGTGGAGCACGCGCTCCCTGAGCTGCAGCTCGCCATGCTCGAGCAGGCGGCATCCGTCGTTGCCCCCGCAGGTGAGCTCATCTATGCGACCTGTTCGGTCTTGAAGTCCGAGGATGAGGATGTCGTGCGGGCGTTTCTCGCCACAAAAACGGGGCAAGACTTCGGTCTTGCCCCAGTTGGCGAATCGTATGTGCTGCAGCGTCCTGAGTATGCGGACGCCCGGCGCTTTGCTGTTGAAAACGAGCTGTCTGATGGATGCCTCAAGACTGTTCCGCGCCTGCAGGGCGACTGCGATGGGCACTTCTGCGCCCGCTTTGTGAGAAACGCTTAGAAAGCACCTCGAGCCACCGTTGTCCTAGCTGTTGTGCGGGCAATTCTCGCAGCCGCAGGAATGCGACTCGGCGCTGCTCGCCGTGGCGGACGTGCTCGAGGAGCCGTCGCGCTGATCGGTGTTGTAAAAACCCGAGCCCTCGAACTTGATTCCGCTGGCGTTAAACACCTTCTCGGCGGGGGAGCCGCAGTCGGGGCAGGAGATATCGGGGTGCTCGGTCATGCCGTGCTCGACTTCAAAGACGTCGCCGCAAGACGTGCAGCGGTAATCGTAACGTGCCATATCTGGTTCTCCTTTTCGGCCGAGTGCCCATGCACTGACCCTCTCGATTTAAACAGAACGTACTCTACCCCAAAGCGGACCCGGGCTTTACGCTCAGGTCCGCTTTGTCACAATATCCGGCGCTCGCTCACGCAGGTACGGGCGAGGCCGATGCGTCCGCTATTTGCGAAAGCGCCCGCTTTTGCGCATGCGCTCGGCAAACGGCTTGATGGCGGCGACGATATCCTTCTCGTCTGCCTGCCACGACCAGTTGCCCTCGGCAACGCCCGGCACGTTCATGCGGGCCGTGTCGTCGAGGTCGAGCACGTCTTGCAGCGGCATCATCACGAGCTCGGCTTTGCTCTCGAGGGCATCGTCGACAAGTTTGCCTGCCAGCTCGTGCGCCGCTTTGCCGTCGTGTCCGTCCACAAGATGGTCCTGGCAAAAGCCGACGAGGGTCTGCGTGTCGTGCGTCGAGGTATAGAGGATCTTGCCCGGCTCGGGATGCACGCCGTCGCGGATGTCGTAGTCCGAGAAGAGCAGCACATCCATGCCCGGGAACCCGCAGGTGGCCGAGAGCGCGCGTACGCCCGGCGTGAGATACCCCAGGTCCTCGGCAACAAAGTGCAACGGCCCGAATTTGTCATACGCGGCCTGGAACAGGTCTTTGCCCGGGCCTGGGAGCCAGCGACCGTCGGCGCAGGGTTTGCCGGCGGGGATGCTGTAGTAGGCGTGGAAGCCGAGGAAGTGATCGAGGCGCACGCGATCGTACAGATGGAAGGCGCGCTCAAGGCGGGCGAGCCACCAAGAGTAGCCGTCCTGCTTCATAACGTCCCAGCGGAAGGTGGGGTTGCCCCATACCTGGCCGTCGGCAGACATGTTGTCGGGCGGTGCACCGGCGATCTCGATGGCCGAGCCGGTGTCCGAGAGCCAGAAGAGCTCGGGATGCGACCAGGCGTCGGCGGAGTCGTCCGAGACGTACATGGGGATATCGCCGATGATCTGCAGTCCCTGATCGTGTGCGTGCTCCTTGAGACGCATCCAGGCCACGTCAAAGCGGTACTGCAGATAGGCCTGATAGGCCGCCTCTTCGGCAAGGTCGGGGTCGCGCTCGAGCTCCGGCGTGTAGACGCGGTAGCGTTCGGGCCACTCATGGCGCGAAACGCCGCCAAAGCGCTTCTTCGCCGCCATAAAGGTGCAGTAGGTTCGGAGCCACGACGCGTTTTCCTGAGCGAATCTCTCATAGCGAGCATCGGACTCGGCGCCCCCGAGCGAGATCCAGCGCCGGTAGGCATCGCGCAGCTCGTCCTCGCTTTCGGGGAGCAGGTTCGTGTTGCCCGCAAATGCCGAGGGGCCCGCATAGGGCGAGCCGAACGAGTCGGTGGGGTTTACGGGCAGAAGCTGCCAGTACTGCATGCCGAGCTCGGCGAGATGATCGATAAAGCGATCGGTGTCGGCGCCGATCGTGCCCGCACCGGTGCCGTTCACGCTGGGCACCGAGGTGATGTGGCAGATCACGCCCGCGCCCGTGCGGAGCGGATGCTGCAGGCGCTGCTCCTCATGGAAGTAGACGATCGAGCTGCCGAGCGGATAGAGATCGACCTGGACTTCGCCGTTCTCGTCCGCCTTAAGCTCATGGCCTGAGATCACGTCGGTAGCGCAGACCTTGAGGGCAGGGATGCGCACGCTGTGCGAGAAGGACGTGCTGCGGTTGATGATCACGGTCGCGGCCTCGCCGGTCGCCTCGTCGCGGCGCGTGTAGGCGAGCACATCGTCGTTCAGCGCCCATGCATGGATGGATCCCGACACCATGAACGGAAGCGCGCGGCGGATGGCCGAGGCGTTCTTGATCATGGTCTCAAAGTCGTAGTCGCGCGGGTCGTCCTTGCGCGGCAGGGTGCGGCGGTTGCCCGGATCGGTGAGCCCCTCGAGGCCGAACTCGTCGCCGTAGTAGATGCTCGGCACGCCCGGGAAGGTCATCTGCATGAGCGTGGCGAGCCAGAAGCGGCCCTTGGCGAGGTTCATGTTGTCGGGGGAGAGGCGGTAGGTGCTGCGCTCGGCCTCGCTTACGGAGTCGTCGAGCGGGGCGCCGCCGAGCACCGACACGATGCGCGGGCGGTCGTGGCTGCTGAGCAGGTTGAGGGCGCAGCGCAGGGCTTCGGGCGGGTAGTTCTCGCTCAGGGCCTCGATCGCCTCGGCGGCGTCGGCGGCAGAGCCCCAGCCCATGAGCAGGTTCAGCACAAGATCGCGGAACGGGTAGTTCATGGCCGAATCGAGCTCCGAACCCAAGAGATAACGGCGGAGTTTGCTGTAGCTCACCTTGTTCGAGGCATCCTCCCATACCTCACCGAGCACGAGACCGTCGGGACGCTCGGCGAGCGTGGCGGTCTTGATCTTTTCGATCATGTCGTCGGTGAGCTCGTCGGCCACGTCCAGACGCCAGCCGTGCGCGCCCTGGCGGAGCCAGTGGCGGATCACGCCGTCGGTTCCGAGCAGGCGCTCCTGCACGAGTTCGGAGTCCTCGTTGAGAGCCGGCATGTTGCCGATGCCCCACCAGCTGTCGTAGGTGCCGTCCTCATGGAAGTTGTAGGCGTCGCGCCAAGGAGACTCCTCGCTCTGATAGGCGCCGATACCGGGGTAGTTGCCGTACTTGTTGAAGTAGCGCGAGTCGTCGCCTGTGTGATTGAAGACGCCATCGAGGATGATCGAGATGCCGAGCTTCTCGGCGGCGGCGCACAGATCGCGGAAGTCCTGGTCGGTGCCGAGGACGGGGTCGATCTTGAGATAGTCGCCGGTGTCGTAGCGGTGGCTGCTCTCGGCTTGGAAGATCGGGTTGAGATAGATCGCGGTGAACCCGAGCTCATGCAGGCGCGGCAGGTCGTTCTCGATGCCCTTGAGGGAGCCGCCGTAGAAGTTCCAGCACGCGATGGAGTTGTCGGGGTTGCGCGCGTAGAGGGGCGGGGTCGTCCAGTCCTCGATGATACGGCGCGCGGTGCCGTTGTGGGGTTTGCCGAGCGCTTCTTCGGTGCGCTCGCGCCAGGCGTCGTCGCGCGCGTAACGGTCGGGGAAGATCTGGTAGACCATGCCGTTCTCGTACCATGTGGGGCGCGTCTCGCGATGGAGATAGACGGTGAGCTGAAACGACGGGACCTCTTCGTAATCATAGGTCACGCCTTCGCCGCCCACGCGGCCCTCGGGCGCGCCGACGCGCAGCTGCGTTCCGTCCTCGAGTGAGACGATAAAGCTGTACCAGACGATCCCCGGCTCGTCCCACGAGACCGTGCAGGTGTAGAAGCCGTCGTCTTCGGGATCTTCGACCATCGGGTAGAGTTCCTCGCCGATCTCGTCGATCCAGGTGCGGAGCTGCACGGAAGCTATGGCTCCGTCTGCGTCTTCGATGCAAAGGCGCAGGGTCACGCTATCGCTCAGCTCGAGCGCGCCGAAGGGGGAGCGATATTCGGAAAGTCGGCTGTTGTGGATAAGTCTCATAGTCGGCCTGATCTGTCATGGGGCACGGGTCCCCGTCGGTTTCACAAACGTAATAAGTATACGGAACCGAGGCCCTGAGCGCGGCGTTTTTGAATAATTGGCAATGCTTTGTTTGAAATACGTGCATAAAAAGACCTCGTCCCTGCATATTCGGGACGAGGTCTGTGAGGGTGAACGTTTAGGCCGTTCGCTCGGCGCTACTTGGAGCGTTTGGCGGTGCCCTTCTTGGCGGCGCTCACCGTCTTGGCGGCGGGCTTTTTGGCCGTGCTGACGGTCTTTGCCGCCGGCTTGGCTGCGCTCTTTGAGGTCGCAGCGGCTTTAGAGGCGGGTGTATCCGCGGGCTTGTCGTCGGACTTTGCCGCCGTGGCCTTTGCTGCGGGCTTGGCGGCCACCGTCTTCGCCGTGGCGGAAGCCTTGGTGGTTGCAGCCTTGGTGGCCGTTGCGGCTTTGGCCGCGGGCTTTGCTGCAGCTGCCTTGGGGGCTGCAGCCTTTGTTTCCGTCTTTGCTTCTGCGGCCTTGGCGGTGGTTGCATCGGTCGTCGCCTTGGGAGCGGCTGCGGGCTTTGCGGCTGCGGGCTTTGTGGCGGCTGCCTTGGTTGCCGTGGCCTTTGCCGTTGCGGTCTTTGCTGCCGTCGCCTTGGTGGCGGTGGCAGATTTGGCAGCGGCCTTTGCTGCCGTCGTCTTGGTAGTAGCGGACGCTTTTGCGGTGGTTGCCGACTTTGCGGCTGCCGTCGTCTTGGCAGTGGGCTTTGCAGCTGTCGTCGCCGTCTTCGGTTCGGCGGTGGCGGCCGTCTTGCTCGCGGTGTACTTGGCGGTGCTGGATGCCGTCGTCGCCTTCTTGGCCGTGGCGGTCTTCTTGGCGGGAGCCTTAGCGGCGGTAACCGTGGACTTGGGGGCAGTGGCCTTCTTGGTCACCGCCTTTTTAGCCGCGGGCTTCTTTGCCGTTGCGGTTTTGGTCGCGGTGGTCTTTTTGGCCGCGGTCTTCTTGGCGGCTGGTTTTTTGGCTTCGGCTTTGGGCTCCTCGCTGGCGGTGTGCTCGCTCTTCTCCGGCTCGGCAGCGGGGGCAGGCTCGGGCGTGGCTTCGACGGGTGCGGGCGTCTCGTGGGCCGGCTCGATCTTGAACTCAGGATGGAGATTGCGATAGAGCTCCATGTAGGTCTCGGCAGAGCGCTTCCAGCTAAAGTCCTGGGTCATGGCCTGGTGCACGAGCTTGTTCCACTCGTCGCGATTGTCCCAGAACAGGCGCGCGGCCCGGAATACGGTGTCGTTCATCTCGTCACCGTTGAAGTTCGCGAACGAGAAGCCGGTGCCCTCGCCGGTGAACTGGTTGTAGGGGGTGACGGTATCCTTGAGACCGCCGGTCTCGCGCACCACGGGCAGGGTGCCGTAGCGCATGGCGATGATCTGGGAGAGGCCGCAGGGCTCGAATTTGGACGGCATGAGGAACATGTCGGCGCCTGCGTACATGCGCTGCGAGAGCGCGGGGTCGAACTCGATGCGCGCGCACATCTGGCCGGGGTACTGGTTCTGGAACCAGCGCAGACCCTCTTCGTAGTCGGCGTCGCCGGTGCCGAGCACGGCCACCTGCACGCCGCCCTGGAGAATCCGCTCGAGGGCATACATCACGAGGTCCATGCCCTTTTGACGCGTGAGGCGCGTGACCATCACCATGAGCGGGCGGTCGTCGCGGACCTCGAGACCCAGCTCCTCTTGGAGCTTGGCCTTGCACACGGCCTTGCCGGCCATATCGTCGGCGCTGAAGTTCGCGGCGATGCGCGGATCGGTCGCGGGGTCGAATTTCTTGACATCGATGCCGTTCAGGATGCCCTGCAGCACGTAGTTGCGGTCGCGCAAGATCCAGTCGAGGCCCTCGCCGTACTCGGGCGTCTGGATCTCGCCGGCATAGGTGGGCGAGACAGTCGTGATCGCATCAGTGTAGTGCAGGCCGCCGAGCATGTAGTTGATGGAGTCGGCGTCGCAGCGGAGCTGGCCGGCTGCGGCCGGGATATGCCCGAGCCCCAGCACGTCATCGAGCAGGACGTCGGAGAACTGCCCCTGGAACGCCACATTGTGAATCGAGAACACGGTGCGCACGTTCTCGTAGAGGGGGAGACCCTGGTAGTGCTCGCGCAAAAAGACCGGTGCGAGCGATGTCTGCCAGTCGTTGCAGTGGAGCACGTCGCACTCAAAGCCCTCGGGCAGGTGCTGCAGCGCCTCGGTCACGGCCTTGGAGAAGAAAGCGAAGCGCTCGCCGTCATCGAAGAAGCCGTAGGGGTAGCTGCGCGCAAAGTAGTGCTCGTTGTCGAGGAACAGGTAGGTGACGCCGTCCTGCACGAGCTTTTCGAGGCCGCAGTACTCGTTGCGCCAGCCAAGGGGCACGTAGAAGTCGCAAACGTGCTCCATCTTCTGCTTGTACTCGTCCGCGATGCAGGCGTACTTGGGCACCATCACGACGCACTCGGCGCCGGCGTCGTTGAGCGCCGCGGGGAGCGATCCCGCCACGTCGCCCAGGCCGCCGGTCTTGACGAACGGCGCGCATTCGGCCGATGCGAAGACAACCTGCAGTTTCTTCTTTCCTGTCATATAAGCTCTCTTCCCGTTATGGAGAAACGCCGCCCGTATGCTGGGCGGCGTTTCTCGGTGTCGTGCTGTTTAGCGGACGATCGTGGTCGCAGGCGCCGAGGGGGCCTTGCCGAGCACGAGAATCGCCTCGGGGGTGCCGCGCAGCTCGGTGTTGTTGGGCACCACGTTGTTCTTGTCGAGGATCGCGTTCTCAACGCGGGCGCCCGACTTGATGACGCAGGCCTGGTTGATGATCGAGTTCGTCACCGACGCGCCCGACTCCACGATGACCCCGCGGGAGAGGATGGAGTTGCGGACGGTGCCCTTGACGATGCAGCCCGCCGAGATGAACGAGTTGCAGGCGTGGCTGCCGGTGGAGTAGTGCGCCGGCGGCACGTCGTGCGCCTTGGTCATGATCGGGCGCTCGGGAACGAAGAGCTGGTCGCATGCCTCGGGGTTCAGGAGCTCCATGCTGCGCTCGTAGTAGGTCTTCTCGCTGAAGATGCCCACCGAGTAGCCCTTGTCCTCGTAGCTGCAGACGTCGATGTGGCCGAAGTCGCCCTGAATCGCCTCGAAGAGGTCGAGATAGTCGGCGCTCGAGTAGTTCTCGATGATCTCGAGGAGCGTGTCGCGGTCGATGACGGCACAGTCCATGAAGGCGTTGCCGCCGTACTCCACACCCGGGGTCACGGCCGTGACGCGGCCGGCCTCACCGATGGTGATGCCGGTGCAGTCCTCGATCACGCGCGGAGCCTTGGTATAGACCATGGTGATCTTGGCGCCGGAGGTCTCGTGAGCGTCGATGATCGCGTTGAGGTCGAGGTTGAAGACCACGTTGGAGCCCATCATGACCACGTAGGGGAGGCTGGAGCGCTGGAACAGGATCTTGTTCGAGATGATGTCGCGCAGAAGGAACCGCATACCGCGCTTGGTGGTGCCGTAGGCGTTGCCGGGCACCATGAACAGGCCGCCCTTCTTGCGGTCGAGCATCCAATCGCGGCCGGAACCGATGTGGTCGATGATCGAGCGGTAGTTGCCGGGCATGACCACGCCGACGGTCTTGATGCCGGCGTTCATCATGTTCGAGAGCGGGAAGTCGATTAGGCGGTAACGGCCCATAAAGGGCATGGACGCGAGAGGACGGTCCTCGAGCAGGACGCTCGGGATATTGGACGTGTAGTTAGCGGTGATATAGCCGATGGCCTTACGATTGATCATCGGTTCATTCCCCCTTCCCGATCACGACGTCGTTTCCGACGACAGCGGTATCCTTCGTGGTATCGACCGAGCCGAGCTTGACCCCGTCCTCGACGGTGGAGTTCTCGCCCAGGATGGCGCGGCAGATATGCGCGCCGCTCTTAACGTGTGCGCCGGGCAGCAGCACGGAGTCCTCGACGACCGCACGCTCCTCGATGATGACGTCGGTCGAGAGGATGGAGTGCCGGGCGGTACCGAAGATCTTGCAGCCGTTCGAGACGAGGCAGTCGTCGATGCGGCCCTCGGGCCCGATGTAGTGCGGCGGGCGCGTAGTGATGTTGCTCATCACGGGGAAGGTCTTGTCGTAGAGATCGAACTCAGGGTTCTCGCCGAGCAGGTCCATCGAGGTCTCGTGGAAGCTGGCGATGGTGCCTACGTCCTTCCAGAAGCCGGTGAACTGATAGCTGTAGAGGCGCTTGTTCTCCTCGAGGAGCTTGGGGATGATGTCCTTGCCGAAGTCGTGGCTCGAGCGCTGGTCGAGGGCGTCCTCTTCGAGCGCCTTGATGAGCACGTCGGCCGAGAAGATGTAGATGCCCATGGATGCGAGATTCGAATCGGGCTTCTCGGGCTTCTCGGTGAACTTGGTGATGCGCCCGTCGGCCTCATCGGTGGTGAGGATGCCGAAGCGGCTCGCGTCCTCCCAGGGCACCGGCATGACGGAGACGGTGAGGTCGGCGTCGTTGTCGATGTGGGTCTTGAGCATCTTGCGGTAGTCCATGCGATACAGATGGTCGCCCGAGAGGATCAAGACGTACTTGGGGTCGTTCATCTTGATGTAGTCGAGGTTCTGCGTGATGGCGTCGGCCGTGCCGGCATACCAGGCTCCGCCCGTCTGGGTCTCGTAGGGCGGCAGGATCGAGACGCCCGCGCCGCGGTCATCGAGATCCCAAGCCTCGCCCGAGCCCACGTATGCGTGGAGCAGGTAGGGACGGTACTGCGTCAGCACGCCAACGGTATCGATGCCTGAGTTGGCGCAGTTGGAAAGGGAGAAGTCGATGATTCGGAACTTGCCGCCAAAGGAGACCGCCGGCTTGGCGATCTTCTGCGTCAGGGCTCCCAACCTCGATCCCTGTCCTCCTGCGAGGAGCATCGCGATGCATTCTTTCTTACTCATCGAACTCTCCCTTTCGTGTTCGCTTGCCTACTAAGTGCGCGGGGCGCCAAAAGCGACGGCGGCGCCCCGCGTCGAGACGCGAGGGATCTAGGCGTGCCAGATCTCGTCGCGGTACTCGCGGATGGTGCGGTCGCTCGAGAACCAACCCGACATGGCCGTGTTGTGGAGCGCCTTGCGGTTCCAGGCGTCGCGGTCGGAATAGCCCTGCGTGAGCTCTTCCCAAGCGTCGACATAGGAACGGAAATCCTTCATCACGAGGTCGTGGTCATTGTTGAGCATAACCTCGTGGCGGATGCTCTCGAAGTTGCCGTTGAGCCCGGCGAAGGTGTCGTCGGTGAGCTCGTTGATCACGCGGCCGAGACGGTCGGGATCCTGATCGAGCATCGACCAAGCAAAGTGGCTGCCGCTCGAGCGGAGCTGCTCGACCTCGTCGGCGTTGAGGCCGAAGATCTGCTCGTTCTCGCGACCGGCGAGGTTGACGATCTCGACGTTAGCGCCGTCGAGGGTGCCGAGGGTGATGGCGCCGTTCATCATGAGCTTCATGTTCGAGGTGCCCGAGGCCTCCATGCCGGCGGTCGAGATCTGCTCGGAGATCTCGGCGGCGGGGTAGATGAGCTGGGCGTTCGACACGCGGAAGTTCGGGATGAAGCAGACCTTCATGACGTTGTTCACGCGCTCGTCGTTGTTGACGACCTCGGCCACCGAGTTGATGAGGCGGATGGTCTCCTTGGCAAAGTGGTAGCTCGAGGCGGCCTTGCCCGAGAAGATGAAGGTCGTGGGCTGCACGTTGAAGTTGGGGTCGTCGATGCGACGGTTGTAGATGTCCATCACCTTGAAGATGTTCAGGAGCTGGCGCTTGTAGGCATGGAAGCGCTTGACCTGGACGTCGAAGACGGTGTTGGGGTCGATGACGAGGCCGGTGGTCTCCTTCACGTACTTGGCGAGGCGCTTCTTGTTCTCGAGCTTGGAGGCGCCGACCTTGTCGAGGAAGGCCGAATCGTTCTCAAAGGCGGTGAGCTTCTCGAGCTCGGCGGCGTCCTTGAGCCAGCCGTCGCCGATGGCCTCGGTCACGAGCTTGGCGTAGCTCGGGTTGGACTCGGCGAAGAAGCGGCGGTGCGAGATGCCGTTCGTCTTGTTGTTGAACTTCTCGGGGGTGAGCACGTAGAAGTCGTGCAGCACGCGCTCCTGGAGGATATCGGAGTGGATCTTGGCCACGCCGTTCACGCTGTGGCTGCAGATGACCGAGAGATTGGCCATGCGGACCTCGCCGTCCCAGAGCACGGCGGTGTTGCGAAGGAGATCCTGCCAGTTCTCGAGCGAGGTGTCGAAGGAGGAGTGATAGCGGTGGCTGATCTCCTCGATGATCTGGTACACGCGGGGGAGCAGCGCGGAGAACGTGGAGATGGGCCACTTCTCGAGCGCCTCGGGGAGGATGGTGTGGTTGGTGTAGGAGACGACCTTGGTCACGATCTCCCATGCCTCGTCCCACTCAAGGCCCTTCTCGTCGATGAGGACGCGCATGAGCTCGGGGCCGCACATGGCGGGGTGCGTGTCGTTGGTGTGGATGGCCACATAGTCGGGGAGGAGATTCCACTGCTCACCGTGCTCGCTCTCAAAGGTCTCGAGGAGCGAGGCGATGCCGGCCGACACGAACAGGTACTCCTGCTTGAGGCGGAGCAGGCGGCCGTGCTCACCGGCGTCGTTGGGGTAGAGGATGGCGCTGATGGCCTCGGCGTTCGCGCGGTCGGCATCGGCCATGGCGTAATCGCCGCGGTTGAAGGCCTCGAGGTCGAAGTGCTCCTCCACGGGCTCGGCGCTCCACACACGGAGCTTGTTGACGGTCTCGCCGCCAAAGCCGACCACGGGGATGTCATAGGGAACGGCTAGGATGTCCTGCGTGTCCACGGTGTGGTACCACAGGCGGCCGTCCTTCTCGTAGCTCTCGACATGGCCACCGAAGTGGATGGTCACGGCCTTATCGGGACGGCGGACCTCCCAGGGGTAGCCGTGGCTCAGCCACTCGTCGGTCTCCTCGACCTGGCAGCCGTTCTCGATGCCCTGCTTAAAGAGGCCGTAGCGGTAGCGCATGCCGTTGCCGTAGCCGGCGATGCCCTCTGCAGCGAGCGAGTCGAGGAAGCATGCGGCCAGACGGCCGAGGCCGCCGTTGCCGAGCGCGGGATCGGGCTCCTGGCTCTCGAGCGCCTCGAGGTCGGCACCCATCTCGGAGAGGCCCTCGGCGACGATGTCGCGCACGCCGAAGTTCAGCAGGTAGTTGTCGAGCAGGCGGCCGATGAGGAACTCGATGGAGAAGTAGTAGACGCGCTTTTTGTTCTTGGCGCGCTCCTCGGACTCGGTGGCGACGTTGCGCGCCTTGGAGGCGACGAGGTTCGCGAGGGCGTTAAAGCGGTCGATGTCGCTCGTGCGCTCGAAGCTCTTGCCCGAGATGGCCATGACGGCCGATCGGTACTCCTCGATGAACTGCTGCTTGTTGTCGAAGATCTTGTTCATGCTTTCCTTCCCTGGGTCTCCCCTTTGGTGGCTGTTTGCGGCGAATCGCAGGTGTTAGTTCCCCTTTGCCTTTTTTGCGGTCTTCGCCTTGGGACTTTTGCCCTTTGAGGATTTTACAACCTTGGTCTTGGCTGTAGCAGTTGCGGCAGCCTTCTTGGCCGTAGTCTTAGATACGGGCTTGACGGCGGAAGCCGCCTTGGAGCGCGCGGCCTTTGCGGGATCCACGTAGGAGCTCTTGCGCTGGCGCTTGAGGACGAGTCCGGCAAGCCCCGGCACGCGTACCTCGACGGAGTTCTGCTGTCCGTTCCAGGGTTCCGGCTTGCTCGAGACGATCGTCTCGTCGGAGTAGCCCGAACCGCCGAACTCCGGCATATCGGAGTTGAAGATGATCTTGTAGTCGCCCTCACGCGGCACGCCGATCTTAAAGACGGGGTAGCTCGCCGGGTCGAAGTTGATGAGGCAGACAAGATCGTCTTTTTCCTTGTCGCCCGAGCGGACGAAGGTCACGATCGACTGCTCGTTGTTGTCGGCATCGATCCAGGTAAAGCCGTCGTCGGTGTAGCCGCGCTGCCAGAGGGCGGGCTCCTCCGTGTAGAGATGGTTGAGGGCGCGCACGAACTGCTGGTGGTGCGCATGCGTCTCGAATTCCTCGGTGAGGAACCACTGGATGGACTCGTAGTAGCGCCACTCGATGAACTGGGCGATCTCGTTGCCCATGAAGTTGAGCTTGGCGCCGGGGTGGGTCATCTGGTAGAAGGCGAGCGTGCGGAGGCCTGCGAACTGGCGCCACCAGTCACCCGGCATGCGGCCGATGAGCGAGCATTTGCCGTGCACGACCTCGTCGTGGCTGAGGGGGCAGATGAAGTTCTCGCTGAAGGCGTACATGATCGAGAAGGTGAGGAGGCCGTGGTTGCCCGGGCGCCACGGGAAGTCGGTCTGCATGTAGTGCAGGGTGTCGTTCATCCAGCCCATGTCCCACTTGTAGTGGAAGCCCAGGCCGCCCTCCTCGGGCGGGTAGGTCACGAGCGGCCAGGCGGTGGATTCCTCGGCCATCATCATGACGTCGGGGAAGAGGTCGCCCACGGTGGAGTTGACCTGGCGGATGAAGGCGGAGGCGTCGAGGTCTTCCTCCGTACCGAGCTTGTTGAACCGCTTCTGCGACGGGTCGTCGATGCCGAAGTTCATGTAGAGCATGCTCGACACGCCGTCCATGCGGATGCCGTCGATGTGGAACTGCTCGAGCCAGAAGAGGGCGTTCGACACGAGGAAACTGCGGACCTCGCCGCGCTGGAAATCGAACTTGTGCGTGCCCCAGTTGGGGTGGATCTCGTGCTCGTAGAGCATGTGGCCGTTAAAGGTGGCGAGGCCGTGCGCGTCGGAGCAGAAGCCGCCGGGCACCCAGTCCATGATCACGCCGATTCCGGCCTTGTGGCAGGCATCGACGAAGTGCATGAACTCCTTGGGCTTGCCGTAGCGCGAGGTCGCGGCATAGTAGCTCGTGGCCTGGTATCCCCAGGAGCCGTCGAACGGGAACTCGCAGACGGGCATGATCTCGATGTGCGTGTAGCCCATGTCCTTGACGTAGGCTACGAGCTCTTCGGAGAGGTCGTCGTAGCTGTAGAACTTACCGCGCTGTGCGGGGAACTCGTCCATGGGGCCCGGCCAGGTGCCGTCCTCGCGGGGCTCGCCCTGCGGCTCGTCGCCGTGGCGTTTCCACGAGCCGAGATTGACCTCGTAGATGTTGAGAGGGGCCTGCATGTGGTTGGTTTTGGCGCGCTTTGCGAGCCAGCGGGAGTCCGCCCACTTGTAGCCCTTGATGTCATAGAGCACCGAGGCCGTTTGAGGCGGGGTCTCCTGCAGGAAGGCGTACGGGTCCGCCTTGAAGAGCACATCGTCCTGATCGGTGCGCACGGCGTACTTGTAGAGCTCGCCCTCTTTGAGGTTGGGAACGAAACCTTGCCAAAGGCCGCTCGACTGAACGGGGGAGAGCGGGTTCGCGTGCGGATCCCAATCGTTGAAGTCGCCCACCACGTGAACGCTCTTTACGCCGGGGGCCCAGACGCAGAAACGCCAGCCGCTCTTTCCGTTCTGTTTGTCGGGGTGAGCGCCGAGTTTTTCCCAGCTGCGCTGCCAGGAGCCCTGTGCAAAGAGGTGAAGATCGTCGTCCGTGAGGATCAGACAGGGGTCGGACTGTGCGGTTTTCGCCGGTTGTTTGGTAGTAGCCACGTCTAGTCCTATCGTCATCGCGGCATTGTGGTGCCATCCGATTAAAACAGTCGGGGCTCACAATACGCTGGACAGGACAGTGCGGATTTGTTCCACGGCGCCGTCGCACGCGAGTGGAACCTCTGACTGAAAAACAGAGTACACCCTATTGCGCGCTTCGAAGACGATTCGGCCGCTTATACGGTCATTATTCGGTAAGTGAACGTTTTGGGCACGTTTACAGAATTGGTTGTGACCACGGTTGACTTTTCCACACTTGTGCGAAAGTGCGATTTTGGAATCTGTGGTTTGCTAGCATGCTGGGGTAGCAATTAATCCGGTGAGGGGTGTCTGCGTATGGACGCATCGATCAAAGTGCTGGTCGTGGGTGGATCGCCTGAGCGCTCGTCGCTCGAGACGCTCCGGAGAGCTGCTGCCGAGGCCACGTATGTGGTTGCGGTCGACCGGGGGCTCGATGCGGCTCTTGCGGGGGAACTCGCGGTGGATCTGTTTTGCGGTGACGCCGATACGGTGAGTGCCGAGGGCCTTGCGTACGTTCGGTCGCACCGTGCGCCTCGCGGCGCACTCGAAGTCGAGCGCTATAACCCTCATAAGGACTTTACCGATCTCTCGCTGGCCCTGCGCGCCGTAGGGGAGCGTTGGCCGGGCGCAGACGCTGTCTGCTGCGACCTCACGGGAGGGGCGCCCGATCACTATCTGGGTGTGCTTGGTTGCCTCATGCGCTATGAGGGGCGCGTTCGCATGATCGAGGACGGCCTGGAGGCGCGGCTGTTGCACCGCGGCGGCTCATGGGATATCGGAGGCCGCTCCGGTGCGCGTTTTTCGCTCGTCGCGCTTGGCGAGAACACGGTCGTCTCAGAGACGGGAATGCGCTGGGAAGTCGACCATGTCGACCTGCCCCTGCTAGGCGATCTGGGTATCTCGAACGTCATCGAGCGCGAGACGGCTCGTGTTACCTGCCACGAGGGCCGAGCGATCGCGTTCGTATTCGAATAACGGGTCCGACGTAGCTAAGAGGCGAGCTTATCTATGGTCGGCGGAATGCCTGTCTTTACATGCGGGTTGATGCCGCACAACGGGGCACGGCGCCGAGCGCGATTCTGCGCTCTGTGCCCGGATTTAGCTCGAGCTGCATGACGGTTCGGTCTCAGTGATAGATAGGTCGCCTGTGTGGTTGGGCCGAAGGCAATAAAAAAGCCCTGCAACCGAGAGGTTGCAGGGCAATTACACGGTGTTTCGCGCGATGGGCTCAGTTGCTTACTGGTAATCGATGACGTCGATCCAGCTCATGAGGAACTCGTCGTTGACGTCGCGCTTGCGGGCGAGCTCGGCTGCGGCCACGATGCTCATCCACTGGCGCACGACCTGCATGGGCATGTCGGCGCGGTTGCAGTAGAGCTCGAGGTAGGCCTCGGCCTGCTCCTTGCTCGTGAGAGCGAAGAGCAGATACGTGGTGGCCACGTCGGCTGCCGGGGAACCCTGCGTGGCATGCGCCCAGTCGCAAACAGAGAGGGTGCCGTCGTCGGAGACGATCACGTTGGAGGGGTTGAAGTCGCCGTGGCAGACCTTGAACTCCTTCTTCATGCCGTCAAGGCGCTCCGAAAGGTTGTAGCGCGTGGTGGCGTTCAGCTGGTCGAGGGACTCGATCATGCGTGTGAACTTGTCGCGCTGGCGGTTGAGGAGCGGGCTCGTGTAGCCGTGGATCTCGATCTGGAGGTCGACGAACTGCTCAAGGTACTCACCGAAGCGCTGGGGCTCGGCTTCCATCTTCTGGGCGAGGGTGGTACCGGGGACCTTCTCGGTGACGAGGGCGGAACCCTCGCCTTCTACCTGAGAAACTTCGAGAACCTTCGGGCTGCGGATGCCGGTCTCGTTGATGCGGGCGAGGTTCAGGGCCTCGTTGAACACATCAGAGACGGGCTTCTGGTCGTTAAAGACCTTGGCGATCTTGTCGCCCAGATCGTAGACGACCTTGTTGCCGCGATGGACGAGTTCGGTCTTGGTGTCGGGCAGTTGCATGGTTTCCATCCTTTCACGTGGCGAGGAAACGCAAAGTTAAGCAGGCCGGGTCGCGCTTGCGCGCTTCCTTTCGGCCCGGCCTGCAATACGACCTAAATCGTGGGCTTTAGCAGACGCCGTAATCCTGCGGGTCGCGGCCGTAGTAGGCGTCGAGGTAGAGCTCCTTGATCTCGCTCATGAGCGGGTAGCGCGGGTTAGCGCCGGTGCACTGGTCGTTGAACGCCTGCTCGGTCATCTCGTCGAGGGTCTCGAGGAAGTACTTCTCGTCCACGCCGTACTCAGCGATGGTGCGCTTGACGCCGATGTGGTCGCAGAGCTCGGTGAGCTTGGCCAGGAAGTTCTCGAAGACCTCCTTGTCGTCCTTGCCCTCGATGCCGCAGTAACGAGCCATCTCGGCGTAGTTGTGCAGCGCGTTGGGGTAGGGATACTGCGAGAAGGTGCCCATCTTGACGGGAGCCTCGGCGGCGTTGTAGCGCATGACGCGGGTGAGGATGACGGCGTTGGCCAGGCCGTGCGGGATGTGGTGGAACGCACCCAGCTTGTGGGCCATGGAGTGGTTGAGGCCGAGGAACGCGTTTGCGAAGGCCATGCCGGCCATGCAGGAGGCGTTGTGCATCTCCTCGCGGGCATGCGGGTCGTTAGCGCCGTTGTCGAAGGAGCTCGGGAGATTCTCGAAGACGAGCTTGGCGGCGCGCTCGGAGAGGCCCTTGGTGTAGTCGGAGGCCATGATGGAGACGTAGGACTCGATAGCGTGCGTCATAACGTCGATGCCGGAGGCAGCAGTCAGGCCGCGAGGAGCGGTCATGGCGTTGTCAACATCGACGATGGCCATCTTGGGCAGCAGCTGGTAATCGGCGAGCGGCCACTTGATGCCGGTGTCCTTGTCGGTGATGATGGCGAACGGCGTGCACTCGGAGCCGGTGCCCGAAGAGGTGGGGACGGCCACGAAGTAGGCCTTCTGGCCCATCTCGGGGAAGGTGTAAACACGCTTGCGGATGTCCATGAAGTCCATGGCCATGTCCTCGAAGTTAACCTCGGGGTGCTCGTACATGACCCACATGATCTTGCCGGCGTCCATGGCGGAACCGCCGCCGACGGCGATGATCACGTCAGGCTCGAACAGGCGCATCTGGGCGGCACCGCGGCGGGCGCACTGCAGGGAGGGGTCGGGCTCGACATCGTAGAAGCAGTCGTGCGCGATGCCCATCTCGTCAAGCTTGGCCTCGATGGCGCGGGTGTTGCCGTTCTTGAACAGGAACTGGTCGGTGACGATGAAGGCGCGCTTCTTACCCATGACGCGGCCGATCTCGTCGAGCGCGACGGGCGTGGAGCCCTTCTTGAAGTACACCTTCTCGGGAGCGCGGAACCACAGCATGTTCTCGCGACGCTCAGCGACGGTCTTCACGTTGATCAAGTGCTTCACCCCAACGTTCTCGGAGACGGAGTTGCCACCCCAGGAGCCGCAGCCCAGGGTCAGAGACGGCTTCATGCCGAAGTTGTAGAGGTCACCGATACCGCCGTGCGAGGACGGGGTGTTGATGACGATGCGGCAGGCCTTCATGACGTGCTGGAACTGGGCGATCTTCTCGCTCTGAGCCGGATGCACGTAGAGAGAGGCGGTGTGGCCCGGGCCACCGGCGAGCACGAGATGCTCGGCCTTGTCGACGGCCTCCTGGAAGTCCTTGGCGTGATACATGGCGAGGACCGGGGAGAGCTTCTCGTGCGAGAACTCCTCCTTGGCCGGATCGGTGGAGGTGACCTCGGCGATCAGGATCTTGGTCTTGGCGGGAACCTCGATGCCGGCGAGCTCGGCGATCTTGGCCGCGGCCATGCCCGGGATACGGTGGTCGAGAGCGCCGTTCTTGAACATGGCGGCACGCAGGGCCTCCATCTCGGCGCCCTTCTTGACGAAGTAGCAGCCGCGGGCCTGGAACTCGGCCTTGACGTCCTTGTAGATGGTGTCGATGACGGTGACGGACTGCTCCGAAGCGCAGATCATGCCGTTGTCGAACGTCTTGGAATGGATGATCGAGTTGACGGCGACCTTGATATCGGCCGTGTCGTCGATGATGACCGGGGTGTTGCCGGCGCCGACGCCCAGGGCGGGCTTGCCCGAGGAATAAGCGGCCTTGACCATGCCCGGGCCACCGGTGGCGAGGATGATGTCGACATCGGCCATGACCTTGTTGGTCAGCTCGATGGAGGGAACGTCGACCCAGCCGATGATGCCCTCGGGA
>CAVCLY010000022.1:0-25355 GCA_963603165.1 Faecalibacterium prausnitzii | reverse complement strand
ACGCGTTGGTGGTGAGCTTAAACGCTTTGGTGTTGAAGGCTCTGAGGCATCCTTTGAGGTCGTATCTCCGTTTGAGCCCTCCGGGGACCAGCCCCAGGCGATTGCAAGCCTTGTTGAGGGCGTAGAGAAGGGCGATCGCTATCAGGTTCTCCTGGGTGTGACCGGGTCCGGTAAGACCTTCACCATGGCAAAGACTATCGAGGCGCTCAATAAGCCGACGCTCGTCATGGCGCCCAACAAAACCCTCGCCGCTCAGCTTGCAAGCGAGTTGAAGGAGTTCTTTCCTCATAACGCTGTCGTTTATTTTGTGAGCTACTACGACTACTACCAGCCCGAAGCCTATGTTCCCCAGAGCGACACGTATATCGAGAAGGACGCCTCCATCAACGAGGAAGTCGAGATGCTGCGCCATCAGGCCACGGCTTCGCTGCTTTCGCGGCGCGATGTGATCGTCGTCGCCTCGGTGTCGTGCATCTACGGTATCGGTTCGCCTGAGGATTATGCAGGGCTCGCCCCGAATGTCGATAAGAAGGTTCCACTCGAGCGCGACGATTTTATCCATGCGCTTATCGATATCCAATACGATCGGAACGACTATGACTTGGCGCGCGGAACGTTCCGTGTGCGCGGGGACGTCGTCGATGTCTATCCGCCGTATGCCGAGCACCCGCTGCGCTTTGAGTTCTTTGGCGACGAAGTGGAGCTTATTGCCGAGATCGATGAGGTAACCGGAGAGATCCTACGCGAGTACGAGGCCATCCCCGTGTGGCCCGCCTCTCATTACGTAACCGAGAAGCCCAAGGTAAAAGCTGCCCTTAAGAGCATTGCCGAGGAGTGCGAGAAGCGTGTTGGCGAGCTCAAGGCGGAGGATAAGCTGCTCGAGGCGCAACGCTTGCAGCAACGATGCGACTATGACCTCGAGATGCTCGAGACCATGGGATTCACAAACGGGATCGAGAACTATTCTCGTCATTTGGACGGTCGCAAACCCGGTGAGCCGCCGTTTACGCTGATCGATTATTTCCCCAAAGATATGCTCTGCATCATCGACGAGAGCCATGTGACGGTCCCGCAGATCCGCGGTATGCACGAGGGCGACCGTTCGCGCAAGGTGACGCTTGTCGAGCACGGATTCAGGCTCCCGAGCGCGCTCGACAACCGTCCTCTGCGTTTTGATGAGTTCGAGGCACGTATTCCGCAATTCATCTACGTGAGCGCTACGCCGGGTGACTATGAGTTGCGCGTGAGTCAGAACGATGTTGAACAGATCATTCGTCCGACGGGCCTGCTCGATCCTAAAATCGACGTGCGTCCGGTGCGCGGGCAGATCGATGACCTGCTCGACGAGATCAAGGTGCGCTGTGCCCGCAAGGAACGCACGCTTGTCACGACCCTGACCAAGCGCATGGCTGAGGACCTGACCGACTATCTGCTCGATGCGGGAATCAAGGTCAACTACATGCATTCGGATACGGCGACGCTTGATCGTGTCGAGATCCTGAGGACATTGCGCGAGGGCAAGATCGATGTCCTCGTGGGCATCAATCTGCTTCGTGAGGGGCTGGACTTGCCTGAGGTGTCGCTCGTGGCGATCCTCGATGCCGATAAAGAGGGCTTTTTGCGCAATCGACGCTCGCTCATCCAAACGATCGGACGCGCCGCACGCAATGCCGAGGGCGAGGTCATCATGTATGCCGACACGGTGACCGATTCCATGCGCGAGGCGATTGACGAAACGCGTCGGCGCCGCGAGATCCAGATGGCGTTTAACGAAGAGCACGGCATCGTCCCCCGGACCGTGCACAAGGCTATCAACGATATTTCGAGCTTTATCTCCGAGGCGGAGGAGACCGTAGGGAGCAAAGACCGTTCTCGTGGCGATTCACTTGGGCACGGGGCGTTCTTCAGCCCGTCTGGGTCTTCGCCTGACGCCGAAGGCGCAACGGACGAAGGCTCGCTGGCCGAACAAATCGAGGGTATGTCAAAGGTCGAACTCGAAGAGCTCGTCATGTCTCTCGAGAGCGAGATGCGCGCCGCATCGGAGGCCATGGATTTTGAGGAGGCGGCGCGCTTGCGCGATGTCGTGGTGCAAGTTAAGGCGGTTCTCGATGGCACAAGCGAAGATGAAGCTATTGAGCGTTTGCGGTCCCAAGCGCGCAAAGGTTCTACTTTTGCGGCCGGTCGAAAACGACAGGGCGCGCGATCTAAGGGAAAGCATTAACGCCTTTACGCGCGCGGTTGTGCGGCCGGGCATGGGTTTAACCGAATTCGGCGCGCTCCGCTTTATGAAAGATCGCTCAGGAGCGCTTCGGCGCAACGGATGCCATCGGTGGCGGCGCTCATGATGCCACCGGCGTATCCGGCACCTTCTCCGCACGGGTAGAGGCCGGGCGTACTGAGGGAATGGCAGCCCTTGTCGCGCAGGATGGTGATCGGTGAGCTCGAGCGTGTCTCGACCCCGGTGAGGACCGCATCGGGGCGGTCGAAACCGCGGAGCTTGCGGCCGAGCAGGGGGATGCCGAGCCTGAGGGAATCGATGACGTGCGCGGGAAGCGCGCTGTCGAGCTCTGTCCAGGTGACGCCAAAGGGGTAGGTCGGCCTTACACTTCCCGGCCCCGTACTTGGCTGTTTGGCGAGAAAATCTCCGACGAGCTGAGCGGGGGCCTTCCACGAAGAGCCGCCGAGCAACCAAGCTCTATGCTCACAGGTGCGCTGAAGCTCTATGCCGGCGAGCGGGCTTGCACCCGGCAGATCCTCAGGTGTTATGTTGACGAGGAGCGCGGCGTTGGCGTTGCGGCCGGCACGCGCGTTGAGGCTCGCGCCGTTCACGCAGAGCCGCTCGGGTTCCGAGGAAGCGGCAACGACTTCGCCGCCGGGGCACATGCAGAACGAGAAGAGGGAGCGGCCGTTATCGAGATGCGCGACAAGTTTGTATGGTGCCGCCCCGAGAGCCGGATGGCCGGCTGCGCTGCCGTATTGAGCGCAATCGATATTGTGCTGCAGGTGCTCGATGCGAACGCCCATCGCAAATGTTTTGCGCGCGAGCGCGATGCCCAGCCTGTCGGCGAGCTCGAAGACATCGCGAGCGGAGTGTCCGCAGGCGAGAATCAGGTGGTTGCACGTTATGTGTTCCGGTTTGGAGATGGGTTCGTTGGCTCCGGTTTTTGTAACGGAAATGCCGGTGACGGAGCCTGTTGCGGAAAACTCGATATCGATGAGCTTTGTGCGATAGAGGACCGTGCCGCCGAGCTCGCAGATGCGCGTGGCGATGTGCTCCACGACGCGGGGCAAGATGTCGCTGCCGACATGCGGCTTTGCGTCCCATAGGATATTTCTCGGCGCGCCAGCCTCGACCAGGGTCTTGAGGATGAGTCGATGGGCGGGATTCTTGGTGCCGGTGTTGAGTTTGCCATCGGAGAAGGTGCCGGCTCCGCCGAGTCCGAACTGGATATTGCTTTCGGTGTCGAGTGTGCCGGAATCCATGAAGGCCTTGATCGTTTTGCTGCGGCGCCGCGCGTTGTCGCCTCGCTCGATCAGGAGCGGCTTGAGCCCGGCTTCGGCAAGCGTGAGCGCGGCGAAAAGGCCAGCGCACCCAGCCCCAACTACGATGGGGCGGGATGCGGATGCCGACTTTTGGGGCGCGGGGTAGGACGCCTCGTCCATGTCGACAATGCGAACATGTTTCCGTTCGCCTTCGGAAAGAGCGTCGACGAGGGCCTGCTCTCGATTGGGGTCGTTGAGAGCAAGATGGAAGCTCAGGATAAAGTGAACATTGCTCTTTTTGCGGGCGTCGATAGACTTGCGGTGCAGGGAGATATGCTCGATTTCATTATGTTGGCAGCCCAAGATACGGGGAATCTTGCGGTAGGCGAGATCGAGACACGACGATTCGTCTTTGGCCTCGTTAAGCTTCGCGCGAATCTCGGAAACCTCGATCATCGGTGCTCTCCCTGCTCTAAAGATTGACCTCGTTGGAGCTTGATGACTCCTGCGAGGGTCGATTATACGTTGCTGCCGGCGCGCAGTCCCGAGAGCCATGCCCAGGAAAGATTGAATCCTCCGCAGTCGGCATCGATATCGAGGGCCTCGCCGCAGGCAAAAACACCGGAAAGGGCGGGGTCGATGCAGGCGAGCGCGGGTGCGGATACGCAGTCGATCGGAATGCCGCCGCGCGTCACCTGCGCGCCCTGGTCATCCTCGAGACCCAACACCTTGAATTCGAGGCCCTTGAGCAGGTTCGCGAGCGCATCGGTTGAGATGTCGCGGGGATTTGAGCGGACAAGCGCCCGGCAAATGACCTTTGCGAGTGCGGGCGCTAGAAGGCCGTCGAACCATGCTGCATCGGTTGGGCTGCATGGCTTAAGGAGCTGCATGCGTTTGCCAAGGAGCTCGGTGAGCGTCTGCCTCTCGAATTGCGGAAAGAGGTCGACATGGACACTATCGCCTGCGTGAGCCCGGCGCGACAGATTGAATGCAACGACGCCTGAGATGCCAAAGGGGCGGAACAAAATCTCTCCAGTCTCGCGCCAGGCTTCTTGGCCTTTTTGGAAGAGTCTCAGTCTTGCATGAGCCCGCAGCCCATTGAGGTCGTCGAGTGCGTGCTCGTCGATAGTCATCTGGGCTCTTACGGGGCAAAGTACGGGGTAGATGGGCGTGCTGGGCAAGCCGAATATCTCAAAGGGGGTATTCGATCCGCCCCCGGTGGCTATCACGATGCCGGTGGTTACGATGCGCTGCTCTGTTGTTGGCGAGGATGCGAGTGCGCGGCGCAGGGTGCGCAGGTCGGATTTGCGGTCGCGTCGATGCTTGGGCTTGAGCGGTTTGGAAGGCAGACTGAACGCGAGCTCCCATAGGTCATCTGGGTTGCGAAGTGCTTGTGTTAGATGTGCGCCACAAAGCATTTCTATTCCAGCTCGCTTCGCAGCGCCGAGCAGGGCGTCGCGCACCGATTCCGCGCGGAACGTACAAGGATAGAGACGGCCGTCCTCGTTTGATGTGACGATGCCGACCGACTCGAAGAACTTAGCGAGCTCTCGTTCGGGCTCACGACCCATAGCGTCCTCAACGAACTCGGGATGAAGGTAACGCTCAGGGTCGAGCGAGACGTTCGAGAGATTGCATCGTCCGTTGCCGGTTGCGAGGATCTTGAGGCAGCAAGCGACATCACGCTCGAGTATGCAGACTCTTTTGTTGTTGCGGGCGGCTGCGAGCGCGGCTGCGAGACCTGCGGCGCCGCCGCCGATAACGACGGTATCGTAGCGATCGGGCTTGCCCATTTAGGCCTCAGCGGCTTTGCTCTGATCGGTACCGCAGACCGCGTCGACGGTCATGGGGAGCAGATTCTCGGGCAGCTCGGACTCGAGAGAACCGGCATCGCAGGCACGTGCGAGATCGGGGTTGATAGGCAGTCGGTCGAGAACGCGAAGCCCGTGCTCGGACGCAACAGCCTCGAGCTTGCTCTCACCGAAGATATGAACGCGTTTTCCGCAGTCGGGACATTCGAAATAGCTCATGTTCTCAACGATGCCGAGAACGGGGATATCCATTTTGTCGGCCATGTTCACGGCCTTGGCCACGATCATCGAAACGAGGTCTTGCGGACTCGTGACGATCACGATGCCGTCCACGGGGAGGCTCTGGAACACGGTGAGCGCGACGTCGCCCGTGCCGGGGGGCATATCGACGAGGAGATAGTCGAGAGGACCCCACGAGGTCTCACTCCAGAACTGGCGGATCGCGCCGGCGATGACGGGGCCGCGCCAGAGAACGGGGTCGGTCTCGTTCTCGAGAAGGAGATTGGAGCTCATGACCTTGATGCCGCCATCGGAGATCTCGGGAAGCAGGAGTTTGCCGAGGGCGTGAACATGTCGTCCTCCCATTCCGAGCATCTTGGGAATGGATGGACCGGTGATATCGGCATCGAGCACGCCCACGGTATGGCCGCGTCGTTTAAGTTCGGTCGCAAGGGACCCGGTGACGAGGGACTTGCCGACGCCGCCCTTGCCCGAGAGGACCGCGATGACGCGTTTGACCTCGGACAGATTGTTCTCTTCGAATTGCTGGGGGGCACTCTGCCCGCCGGCTGCGCTTTTGTGCTCGCACGCCATGCCTTCCGCCTTTGCGATCGTTGGCTCTTTCTTAACAACCCATTGTAGCGGGCGAGGCATCGCGCGGGTGTTCGATAGGCAAAAAATACGAACATATGTTTTAAAAATGCGCTAAACTCAAGAACGTACAACCAAGATAGGCAAGGAGCCTGCATGTCGGATACCTCGATCGTCATTCGCGGCGCGCGCGAGCACAACCTGCGCAATATCGATGTCGAAATCCCGCGCGACAAGCTTGTGGTCATTACGGGGCTTTCGGGCTCCGGTAAGTCGAGCCTCGCGTTCGACACGATTTATGCGGAGGGCCAGCGTCGCTACGTCGAGAGCCTGTCAAGTTATGCTCGGCAGTTCCTGGGACAGATGAACAAGCCCGATCTTGATTCCATCGACGGTCTTTCGCCGGCGGTTTCGATCGACCAGAAGACGACGAGCAAGAATCCACGATCAACGGTCGGCACGGTCACCGAGATCTACGATTACCTGCGCCTGCTTTTTGCGCGCGTGGGAACGCCGCACTGCCCCGAATGCGGCCGTGTGATCGAACGTCAGACCACCGATCAGGTGGCCGACAAGATCCTTGCGGCAGGGGTCGGACGACGTGCTTACGTGCTTGCCCCTGTCGTTCGCGGGCGCAAGGGCGAGTACGCCAAGCTGTTCGAGGACCTGCGCGGCGAGGGATTCTCGCGTGTTCGTGTTGATGGCGAGGTGCGCTCGCTCGACGATCCGATTGAGCTCGACAAAAAGTTCAAGCACGATATCGAGGTCGTTGTCGACCGCATTGTTATCCGCGAGAGCTCTCTTGGCCGCATTGCCGAGGCCGTGGAACAGGCAACGAACCTTGCGCACGGTAATGTGGGCGTCTATCTTCTGCCCGATCGCGATGCGCCGGAGGGGACCGAGGGCGAGCTTCTCGAATATTCGCTCGCGCTCGCTTGTCCGGAGCATGGACATTCCATCGACGACCTGCAGCCGCGTGATTTCTCGTTCAATGCTCCGTATGGTGCATGCCCTGAGTGCGACGGCCTTGGTTTCAAGAAGGTCGTCGATGCTGAGGCCCTGATCGCCGACCCGAATCTTTCGGTTAGCGAGGGTGTGTTCGGCAGCTTCTTCGGCAACGGGAATTATTTTCCTCAGATTCTCAATGCGCTCTGCGAGCATCTTGGGGTCGATCCCGAGACCCCGTGGAAGGATCTGCCGCCGCGTGCCAAGAAGGCGTTCCTCGACGGCCTGGGCGACAAGAAGATGGAAGTCCATTACCACAAGCTGAATGGAACCGAGAGCCATTGGTCCACGAAGTTCTCGGGCGTGAGGAACCTGCTTTACAAGCGCTATATCGAAACGACAAACGAGAACACCAAGACACGTCTCGAGAAATTCATTCGCGAGGAGCCTTGCACGACGTGCCATGGCGCACGCCTGCGACCCGAGATGCTCGCGGTGACGGTGGGTGATAAATCCATTTACGATGTCTGCTGCATGAGCTGCCGAGAATCACTTGCGTTCTTTGAGGGGCTTGAGCTTACCGAGCGCCAGCAGTTCATCGGCGGGCGCATCGTCAAGGAGATTGTCGAGCGTTTGCGCTTTTTGGTCGATGTCGGCCTTGACTATCTGACGCTCGCCCGAGCCTCTGCGACGCTCTCGGGCGGCGAGGCCCAGAGAATCCGCTTGGCGACGCAGATCGGCGCTGGGCTTATGGGTGTGCTCTATATCCTCGATGAGCCGTCGATCGGCTTGCATCAACGCGATAACGACCGCTTGATCAAGACACTTGAACGCCTGCGTGATATCGGCAACACCGTTGTTGTCGTCGAGCACGATGAAGATACGATCAGAGCTGCTGACTATGTGCTCGACATGGGCCCCGGTGCGGGCGTAAATGGCGGGTACGTGGTCGCTGCGGGAACGCCTGAACAGATCATGGCAAGCAACGAATCCGTTACCGGTGCCTATCTCACGGGCAGGCGCATGATCCAGGTTCCTCGCGAGCGTCGAGACCCCAAGCGCGGTGCTCTTAATATCACCGGCGTCAAAACGAATAATCTCAAGAACGTGAGCGCTCAGGTTGAGTTCGGAACCCTCACCGTGGTCACGGGTGTTTCGGGCTCGGGTAAAAGTTCCTTAGTGACCGACACGTTGGCACCGGCTTTGACAAATGCGATTCATAGGTCCGCTCGTCCGGTCGGTACGTATAAAAAGCTCGAAGGACTTGAGAATATCGACAAGGTGATCGATATCGACCAATCTCCCATCGGCCGCACGCCGCGTTCCAACCCGGCGACGTATATCGGGCTCTGGGACGACCTTCGCAGTCTCTTTGCGAGCACGCCGGAGTCCAAGGCGCGCGGCTATGCGGCGGGGCGCTTCTCGTTCAACGTGACGGGCGGGCGTTGTGAAGCCTGCAAGGGCGATGGCCAGATTAAAATCGAGATGCACTTTTTGCCCGATATTTACGTTCCGTGCGAGGTCTGTGACGGCAAGCGCTACAACCGTGAGACGCTCGAGGTCACGTATCGCGGCAAGACTATCGCCGACGTGCTCGATATGAGCGTGGCCGAGGCGCTTGCGTTCTTTGCGAATATCCCGCAGATAAAACGTAAGCTGCAGACGCTTTACGACGTCGGGCTCGGCTATGTGAGCCTGGGCCAGCCCGCTACGACGCTTTCGGGTGGTGAGGCGCAGCGTGTGAAGCTCGCTAAGGAGCTGCATCGACGCCAGACGGGCAAGACGTTCTACATTTTGGACGAGCCCACGACGGGCCTGCATTTTGAGGACGTCCGCCAGCTTCTCGACGTGCTCCAGCGCTTGGTCGATGCGGGCAATACCGTGCTCGTTATCGAGCACAACCTCGATGTCATCAAAGTTGCGGACCGCATTATCGATATGGGACCCGAGGGTGGATCGGGCGGCGGCAGCGTTGTCATCGCGGGTACACCTGAGCAGGTGGCCGCGTGCGACGCGAGCTATACCGGTAAATTCTTGGGTCCGATACTCGAGCGCGACCGAAAGCGTCAGCAGATGCTGGATGATGGAGCGGTGCGTGGCGTAGAGGCTGCGGCCCGGTAGTGATGGGTTTCCATCGAAAAAATCCGGGTATCGCTGAAGATCGATGAAGCGAGGGCGCGTATGTCCAAAAAAGAGAAGGTCCAAAAGACCAACGCATTGCGGGAGCTCGACCGTGCCGGCGTTGCCTATGAGCTTCACACCTATAAGGACGATGGAGACGAAGCGACGGGGCTCGGCGTTGCCGTCGCCGAACGGCTTGGGCAGGATCCCGACCGTGGATTCAAAACGCTCGTGTGCACAACTCTTTCGGGCGGGCATGTGGTTTGTTGCATCCCGACGTCAGCTGAACTTGACCTCAAGGCTGCCGCTCGTGCGGCGGGGGAGAAGACTCTCGCAATGATGCATGTGCGTGATCTGTTTGCCGAGACCGGGTACATTCGCGGCGGTTGCTCTCCCATCGGCATGAAGAAGAAGTTTCCCGTGCTTATCGACGAGACGTGCGAGCTCTGGGATACGGTCTATATTTCGGGCGGCAGGCGCGGTCTCCAGATCGAGCTTTCCCCTGATGATCTCGTCGGATTTACGGGCGCTACGGTGGCTGACATCTGTCGTTAGAGAGTATTGCCGGGCTTTCAGTTTCCGTCGCTTCTTTTGCCTTTTGTGGGGAACGCTCTTCAAAAGTGGCCTGTTGCGCCGCTCGTTGCTATCATGGCATGAGCAATCAACCGAAAGGCTTGGTCAAATGAAGTTCAAACGCAGCAAAGCCACGGCCGCTTTTGCGCTCTCCGTTGCCCTCATGGCCGGATATGCTCCGATGGCGGCAAATGCCGAACCCTCATCTGAACTGCAAGAACGCGTGAATGAGGCATACTCGAAGCTTCAGCAGTACACGAACGAGTACGAGCTCGCAAATAATCAACTCCAGTCGCTCGAGAGCAAGCTTTCTTCTGTTCAGGATGAGATTTCCAGTACGAAGAAAGATATCGAAAGCAAGAAGGCCGAGGTCGAGGAGGGGCAGAAGGTTCTTTCCCAGCGTACGGCCGATACGTACAAAACGGGCGGAGTTAACATTCTCTCCGTGATTCTCGGGTCTTCGAATTTCGAAGAGTTCACGTCTCGTCTCGTGTATGCGAACAAGGTTGCAGAGAGCGATGCTGAGGTGCTCGATACCGTCAAGACGAATCTTGATGAGCTCAAGACGAAAGAGGCTGAGCTTACCCAGCAGGAAGAAGAGCAGAAGAAGCTCGTAAGCGACCAGAAGTCCAAGACGGCTGAGGTCAATAGTAAAATCAGTACGGCGCAGTCGTATTACGAGGGCCTTGATAGTGAGCTCAAGGAGCAGCTTGCTAACGAGGAGGCTGCACAGAAGGCGGCCGAGGCAGCCGCGCAGCAGCAGGCCGCTGAGCAAAACAATGGCAACAACAACACGAGCGACAACACCAACGCGAACGCCAACACCAATACGAATACCAACACGAACGCCAATACCAATACCAATACGAATACCAACACCAACACGAACACGAATACCAGCTCGAATACCAATACCAATACGAATTCTGGCAGTTCTGTCTCGAGCGTCTGCTCTATAGCTCAGAGCAAGGTCGGATGTTCGTATGTGTACGGAGCCGGTGGCCCTAACTCTTTCGATTGCTCTGGCCTCACCTCTTGGGCCTATGCTCAGGTTGGAATTTCGATTCCGCATTCCTCTCAGGCGCAGCTCAATCTCGTGAAGGCCAAAGGCCATCTAGTAAGCCCCTCTTATCTCAAGGCCGGAGATCTCGTGTTCTACGGAAGCAGCGAGAGCTCCATTAACCATGTTGCGATATACCTTGGCGGCGGGATGGTTGTTCATGCGCTAAACCCGGCGATGGGGGTAAGAGTCACTGCTATGAGCGGAGCTCTTTGCGGTGGTTCCCCGGTTTAACGCCGGTTTGAAATTGTTTTTGCGGATGCCCCCGGCCTTGTGCCGCGGGCATCTCTTTTTGAATCTGA
This sequence comes from Faecalibacterium prausnitzii, assembly GCA_963603165.1. Taxonomy (GTDB): domain Bacteria; phylum Actinomycetota; class Coriobacteriia; order Coriobacteriales; family Coriobacteriaceae; genus Collinsella. The sequence continues at coordinate 14,250 of CAVCLY010000022.1, read as the reverse complement.
TTGGATGCTGATGTCTGAAGAGCTTTCTGCCGATATCGAGAGTGCCCTGAGCGAAGAAGACCTGAAGGTCGAGCAGCAGGCTGAAAAATCGTCGAACATCGTAAGCGTCCTGGTCATGATCAGTCGTGTGACCGGGTTTTTCCGTACCTCAGCCCAGGCGTGGGCTATCGGAGCGCTCGGTCTTGCAAGCGCTTACACGGTTGCCAACAATCTGCCGAATCTTCTGTATGAACTCGTGATGGGCGGAATGCTCATCACATCATTTCTACCGGTGTACATGTCGGTCAAAAGCAAAGCAGGTCGTGCCGCCGCCGATGACTACGCGTCAAACCTTACTTCCATCGTTATCGTATTGATGGGCGCGCTGACCCTTTTGAGTTTGGTGTTTGCCGTCCCGATTGTTTGGACACAATCGGCCGGTGCGAGCAAAGGGTTCGATTCAGATCTTGCGGTCTGGTTCTTCCGTTGGTTTGCCATCGAGGTTATGCTCTATGCTCTCTCGTCGATTTTGTCGGGCATCCTTAACGCTGAGCGCGATTACTTCATCAGCAATGTGGCTCCCATTCTGAACAATGTAATCATCATCGGCGGTTTTGTTCTTTACGGCGTGCTCGTGCGAACTATGAACGTCCCTTGGCGCGCGGCGCTCATTGTTCTGGCGATTGCAAACCCGTTGGGAGTTGCGGTACAGACCGCTGTGCAGATTCCCGCCCTCGTAAAACGCGGGATTCGTCTGCGTTTTCGCGTTGACCTTAAGGACCCCGCTCTCAAAGAGACGCTGCGGATCGGTTTGCCGACTTTGCTTATCATGCTCATCTCGACCCCGACTACGGCCGTCACCTCGAGCTGCGCTCTGTCCGTCACGCCGGCCGGTGCTTCCATCTCGTATTACGCCCGCGTGTGGTATGTGCTCCCATATTCCATTTTTGCCATTCCGATTTCGGTTACCATGTTCACCGAACTCTCGAGCAGCTATATGCGCGGCGATATCGAAACGTTCAAGGCATATCTGACAAACGGTATGCGCAAGCTGTTCTTCACTTTGATTCCGATGAGCATGTTTTTGATCGTGTTCTCAAAGCCGTTGATTGCCATCTTTGCTTCGGGCAGTTTCTCGTCCGAGGTCGCCGATCAGACTGCAGGATATCTTGCGGCTCTTGCACTCGCTTTGCCATTCTACGGCCTGACGAGTTTTCTTCAAAAGGCCTGCTCATCGATGATCCGTATGAACTATTTTACGGTCGCAACGCTTGTTGCAACCGTTATCCAGATCGCCTTCTGCGTGTTGCTCACCCCGGTTTGGGGCCTTTACGTCGTGCCGATTTCTTCCATGTTCTTCTACGGCTCTGTCGATGTGGTGACACTTATCCATATCAGGCGTGAACATGGTTCTCTGGGTCTGCGATCGGTTGCTAAATCGAGCGTGCGGGGTTTTCTATTTGGTGCCTTGGGATCGCTTGTCGGCATCGTCGTTCTTATTGCGCTCGAGCATACGCTCGGCCCCTGCACGGGTGTCTTCCGTGGTGTCCTTTACGCTGCCCTCGGTGGAATTCCCGCGGTTATCGTGACGTTTGGGACTGCTTGTGCGTTGGGAGTCTCGGATGCTCCGTTCTTCGATGCCCTCTTCGGTCGTTTCTTCGGAAAGCGAAAGCAGGCCTGATGGGGTACACTTGCGCACGGCTACATAAGACAAGGGAGCGACAGTGGGCTTTTTGATGCAGCGAGATGATATCCAACCCGTCATCCTCGGAGGCGATATGTCTTCGTATCCGATGGCGCGAGAGTTTTACGAGGCCTTCGGCGTCTCGAGTATCGTCGTGGCGATGGATGCCATTTCCGTTATCAAAAAATCTCGTTTTATCTCGCTGTATGCGGTTTCTGACAACGAATCCGAAACGATAGCCGTTGCAATCGGGCAGATCTCCAAGGTCTATTCCGACAAGAAGATCATCCTTATCGCCAACACCGATGACCGCGTCGAGATCGTAGAGCGCATTCAGGGCGATCTCCCTCTGAACGTCATTGCACCGCTGCCACCGCATGACCTGATGAAACAGGTTTCCGATAAGGTTGTATTCCAACGGATGTGCAATGAATACGGGATCGAAACCCCTCTGACCGAAGTCGTCAATCTTGACGGGGATGCACCGATCGAGCCTACAAAGGTGTCTTTTCCGCTGGTAGCTAAGCCTGCAGCTTCGTCCGAGTACGCGCATCTCTATGCCAAGGGCTTTCAGAAGGTCTATTTTATGCACGAACAGTCCGAGCTCGATAGGCTCTGGAGTGACCTGCGCGCCGTCGGGTTTACGGGAGATATTCTTGTGCAGGAGCTTATCGAGGGCGATGACACCTACATGGACAGCCTGACGCTTTACGTAAGCACTGCGGGCAAGGTGACGCTTTTCTCATCTGCCCAGGTGCTTCTTGAAGATCATGTTCCTGCGCTTTTCGGTAATCCTGTTGCCATGATCACCAAGCCTTTGCCTGAGCAGTGGGAGCAGGCAGAGCGGTTGCTGCTGGGGATCGGCTGGCGCGGCTTTGCGAATATCGACCTCAAGCGTGACCCTAGGACGGGTCGAAAGCTCTTTTTGGATATGAATCCACGTATCGGCGCCAATTCGTATTACACCTGTGCGGCGGGCATCAATCCTATGTACGCGCTCGTTCGCGACGTTATCGATGGCGTTTCGGACGAGGTTCGAAAAATCGATCGCAGTGTGCTTTACAAGCGTGTGCCCGTGTCTCTTGCTCGTAAGTACGTTCGTCAAAAGCAGCTGCTCGATGAGTTCGATTCCATCGTGTCGTCGGGGGCGGTCGTTAATCCAACACGCTGCAAGGCAGATACCCTCGGCTCTCGGTTTGCCGGCCTTCTGATGGAGAAGAACTACGTCAGAAAGTTCGCCACGTACTATCCCGAGGCAACGGATACGTCGTTTTAGCCGATAACGCCTGAATGCAAGTCGCCCCTCTACCTTCTTGGTTGGTAGAGGGGCGACTCTTATTTAATTGGGACTTTGGTTTGGGCCGTATTAGCGACCGAGGACCTTGCGTGCGAGGACTTTTGCCTTGTAAACAAGGGGTTTTGCGGGCAGTGTGAACGAACCCATGAGCTCCTCGACATAGCCGCCAAATCCTTGTTTGAACTCGAGCAGGCCGCGTCCGGGATCTTTTGGATCGTCGAACACGCCATTGATGCCGTAGAAGTTATAGCGGTTGCACCCGCGTTCGAGGCATTCAAGCATGACGTGATGCTGAATCGCCGTGGCCGCATAGAATTTTGCGTACTTTTGGTTGCTGCCCGAGAAAAGATAGACGCATTCACGAGGATGCCAAATGAAAAGCGCGGCGGCTGCGGGAATCTTCTCTCCGTCGTCAGCAATGTAGCCGTGTGCTGTCTCGATGCGCTTGAGAGATGCCTCGTATTTTTTCTGCACGTCGACAAGCTTCTTTTTAACCTTTTCGGGGGAATGCGCTGTGGCAAGCGAGTCACTCAGACGTTTCACGTCGGCAGCGAACGCGTCGCGCTTTTCCTCCCATTCCTGAAGATACGCCTTTGCGTCGATATAGGCGATGTTGAACTCGCAGGCATCGCCAAGGGCATCGTACATCATCTGAAAGTACTCGAGACTCGGGTTCTCGAAACCTTGCTTCTCTCCGCTCATCTCGCAGATCTCGCGAAAGAGCGCCAGGTCTCCTCGTCCGATGCGCTCTACCGAGACGCCGCTCGTGCGCGCGATGCGCTCGTTGCGCTTGGTGTTCTTTGAGTAGGTCGCGAGCAGCGCTTTCTCATCATCGATGCTAGAGAGGTCCTTGACGTAGCGCCAACGGGGGACCGAGCTATAGCCCTTGTGGAATCCTTCGTGTATGCAGCCGAGCTCGAGGAGTGTTTGGTAAGCGGTTCCGTCCACACCGGCGGGGCTTGCAGCTGGAATTCCCGTCGGCAACATCGACTCTTTGTCGAGTAGGTCCCCATCGGAGGTGCGGATGGCGTACGGCCACTCGGGCGTGATCTCGATCTGAGCGGCACCGAGCTTGCTCGAGCGCTTTTTGAGCTCAGAAAAGAAGAAATTGCAGAGCTCCGTGTCGTGCAGGTCGCAAAGGGGGCCATCGTGAATCACGGTGTAGGTCGAAAGCCTTGTCTTATGAAGCTCGAGTTGGACGGCGGCAACGGTCTTGCCGTTTTCGATTACGCCGAGATATTCGACAGGAATACCCTCCTTGGCGCGAAGGTCACCCATGAGGCTGGTCTGCTGAAAGTTGCCGCAGGGGTTCGTTGCGCTGAATGCGTCGAACTCGTCGGGGGTAAGCGTTTGGAAGGAAAATGAGCGAGATGTTGACATCCCATCCTCTTCTCGTGAGTTGGTCTGTTTGCGCGAATCTGGAGCCTGTGGTTCCTTGCGTGCTCCGTCTTGTCGCGGAAGCCGGACATTTCAAATATAAAAGTCGCTAGCAAAGGCTAGGTACAGAATCTCTGGAGGGAGACGTGCTGAGATATCCCTGGCTAGAAAGCTTGGGGAATACGCTACGTTACCTATCCCGGAGCCTTTTCACCGTGCTGAGGAGGCTGTAGAAGCCCTTGCGGATCACAAGATCGCGGTCGGGGGCAACGTCGGTCACTCCGTTTTTGGCGAATTTGGTTTTAAACTCGTTGAGCCCCATGAGCTCGGGAGCGAAGTCGCTGCCGATACCCATCATGTCGTAGTTGGCGCAGCCCTTTTTCTGATTGAGGTCCACGCACTCAAAGAGAACGAGCTTGTCCGTCACATGTTGGCGCATGCTCTCTGAGCGCGATGCGCCGTAGTAGCGCACGGCAAGCGTGCCCGATATGGTGACGATGGACCACGTGACCACGCGGCCGTCGATGCGGCCAGCGTATACACGGCAGTGCTCAGGTCCGAGAATGCGGATCATGTCCTCGTAGTCCGAGCAGGGAGCGGGCACAAATCCGTCGCGTTTGCCGGTCTCGAGCATGACGTCGTAGTATTCAGCAAACGACTCGGTTGCGAGTTCGGTTTCGTCTGCGCAGACAGCCGGGCTCTCGCGCAGGGCTTTACGCACGTCACGGCGGCCACGCGGCTTCATGCGCCCGAGAATGTCATCTTCGGTGCCGCCGGTAAGATCGATAACCACGGTTTTGTCGTACGGGCGCGTGGAGAGCACGGGACGCACGCAGGCGGGCTCGCCGGCCACGGCCAGGCGGCAAAAGACGATTTTTTTGTCTGCGCTATGGACATAGGACGCAAGCGCTTCGAGAGCCTCAGCCTCGAGCGCGCTATCGTGTTCAACGGTCCAAACGGGCCCGTGGGCGGTCCGCAGATAGTGGTATCCATGGGTTTCGTAGTCAAAAAGGCTGGCCAGCGCAACGATCCTGCCGTCACGGGTAATCTCGACGCATCCCCATGCGCTGCGTCCTGGAATGGTTGTTTGATAATCGGCCCAGGAGCCGGTCTGCTCGATGGGAAGGTTGATACCGAGTTCGGCAGCCTTTTGTTCGAGCCCGGCGAGGGTGATCTTGTTGACCTGAATCAAAGATGCTCCAGTTGGTCGTTTTGCACAATCAATCGATATTTTAACTGTCGATTCGGTGCGCCTTGTAGCGCGGCTACACTTTCTAGGAAACCCTCACTGGGCGTTCGGTTTTTCGAAGAGGAGTGCTGTGCTCGAAGACGATCGAGACATAAAGGCCAAGCTGGGAGTTCCCAGCCGTGCGGCGGCGCGGGAGCATGTGACATCTGCGGAAAACGGCCTCGTGAGCCTTGCCGCGCAGGTCGACCGGGTCCCGACAACACCCGGCTGCTACCTTTGGAAAGACGCCGCCGGCGAGGTCATCTACGTCGGCAAGGCAAAGAATCTCCGCGCTCGCATGCGGCAGTACGTGCAGCTCACCGACGATCGCCAGAAGATCCCACTCATGATGCAGCTTGTGGCGTCGTTCGACTACGTGGTGGTCGATACCGAGCACGAGGCGCTCGTGCTCGAGCGCAACCTCATCGGGCAGTACCATCCGTACTTCAACGTCGATTTCAAGGACGACAAGTCCTATCCCTTTATCGCCATCACCGAATCGGACCTTTACCCGGCCATCAAATACACGCGCGAGCGTCATCGCAAGGGCACGCGCTACTTCGGCCCCTACACGGATGCCCGGGCGGCGCGCGCGGCCATCGATACCATCCGCAAGGTCATTCCCATCTGCAGCGCGTCGTGCGCCGAGTGGAAACGCTGCCGCCGCATGGTGGAGGCGCACCGCGAAGACGCGAACATCATCGAGCTCATCTGCGCCCAGAAGGGGCGGCCCTGCTTTGACTACCATGTGGGGCGTGGTCCCGGCGCATGCGTGGGCGCGATCTCGCCTAAGGATTACGCCAAGAACGTGCGGCGTGTGGAGCGGTTTCTTGCTGGGCATCGCCGCGAGGTGGTAGGCGAGCTCAAAGACGAGATGGCCGAGGCGGCAGCTGCCCTCGACTTCGAGCGCGCGGGGCGCGTCAAGCGCCGGCTCGAGGCGATCTCGGCCCTCGACGACCGCCAGCAGGTGGTGTTCCCGCACGACGTCGACATCGATCTTATCGGCTTCTATCGTGAGGAGACGATCGCGGGCGCCTGCGTGTTCGTGGTGCGCGAGGGACGCACGGTCCGTACCTGCGAGTTCATCCTCGACAAAGGCCTCGATGTTTCCGAGGAGGAGCTCGTCGAGGGGTTCGTCAAGCGCTACTACGACGAGACAGCCGACATCCCCGCCGAGGTGAACCTGGCCATCGAGCTCTCCGATGCCGACATGATCGAGCCCTGGCTCGCGGAGAAGCGCGGTCGTGTGTGCCGTCTGCACGTTCCCAAACGCGGCGAGAAACGCCGTCTGCTCGAGACCGCAGGACGCAACGCGCGTCATGCCCTCATGCGCTACTCGATGCGGACGGGTTACGCCGATGACCGCACTAATCAGGCCCTTTTGCAGCTCGAGAGCGCGCTGGCCCTGCCGGCACCGCCTTTGCGCATCGAGTGCTTCGATATCTCGACTCTGCACGGCCGCTTTACCGTGGCCTCTATGGTGGTGTTCACGAACGGGCATGCCGACAAAACGCAGTATCGGCGCTTTAAGATCCGTGCCGAGCTCGACGAGGCGAACGACTTCGTGAGCATGTCGGAGGTGCTCGGACGCCGCTATGCGCCGGAGCGCATGGCGGACGAGCGTTTTGGCTCGCGCCCCGACCTGCTCGTGGTCGACGGCGGCAAGCCACAGCTCACGGCCGCCATGGAGCAGCTCGAGGAGCTCGGGCTCGATATTCCCGTCTGCGGTCTCGCCAAGGCCGACGAGGAGGTCTTCGTCCCCTGGGACGACACCCCTGTAGTCTTGCCCACGGGGTCGGCCTCGCTCTATCTCATCAAGCAGGTGCGCGACGAGTCGCACCGCTTTGCCATCACCTTTCACCGTGAGCTGCGCGACAAGGCCATGACCGCGAGCGTCCTCGACGATGTACCGGGCGTGGGTCCCACGCGCAAGCGCGCCATCATGCGGCATTTCGGCTCCATGAAGCGCTTGCGTGCAGCGAGCGCCGATGAGATCGCAGAGGTCAAGGGGGTGCCGGCCGATGTGGCCGAGGCCGTGTTCGACACGTTGCGCGCATGGGAGGCCGAGCGCAACGAGGCACAGGAGCGGGGGAGCGAGCAGGGCGATGGCGCCCGGGACGACGCGAGCGCTTGATGGGGCGTTGCTCAGGGTAGTAGGGGTGCCTCGGCGCCCGCGCTACCGCCGCGGAGCTGATGGGAGAGTGCGCGCGAGTGGAGCGTACATGCAATCCTGATATGCGCATAAATGACCGTTTAGCCCGATATTCCGACCGTTTGCGCGCAAAAATGCGCATTTGAGCGTATTCTCATCCAAAACCATGCAGAAACGTGCAATAGTATGCACAGTTCAAAACGCTACGCTCGTATGCATGGGGAGGGGATAGAACGATGCTCGCAGAGGAACGCCGCCAGCGCATTCTCGAGCTCGTCGCGGAAAACGACACCGTTTCCGTTGCCGACCTTGCCAATCAGTTCCGCACATCCGAATCGACCGTTCGCCGCGATCTCGAACGGCTCGAGGCCGCCGGCCTGCTCGTGAAGGTCCACGGAGGCGCCGCGAGCGTCGATTCCAAGCTTCGCCCGTCAGACATCTCGGCCGCCGAGCCGACTATGGCCGAAAAGCGCGAGCTCCATGCTCCCGAAAAGCGCGCGATCGCCGCATGGGCCGCGCTCCGCATCGACTCCGACGATTTCGTCTATCTCGATGCCGGCACGACCACGCAGGCTGTGATTGCTCAGCTCAGTGAGGCTGCGCTCAAGGCCACGTTCGTCACCGATTCCGTTACCTGCGCACTCGAGCTCGCTTCGCGCGGCGCCCGCGCCATCGTCATCGGCGGAGACATCAAGGCCGGTACCGAGGCCATCGTCGGCTCGGTGGCCGTCGACGCGCTCTCCCGCTACAACTTCTCCAAGGGCTTTTTCGGCACCAACGGCGTAACGCTCGAGCAGGGCTTTACGACACCCGAGCCGAATGAGGCCATGGTCAAGCTCACGGCCATCAACCGCTGTCGCGACCGCTACGTTCTCGCCGACCCGAGCAAGATCGGCGCCATCACGCCTATCTCGTTTTGCGACTTCGACCGCGCCGTCTTGGTGACGACGGTCGCTGCCGATACGGAGCTCAGTGCAAAATCAAACGTTGTGGAGGTAAACGCATGATCTGCACCGTCACGTTCAACCCGAGCCTCGACTATATCGTTCGCGTGGACGATATGCGCTTGGGCCAGATCAACCGCACCAATTACGAGCAGATCCTGCCGGGCGGCAAGGGCATCAACGTCTCGATCGTGCTCGGCAACCTCGGCCATGAGTCCCGCGCCCTCGGCTTTTCCGCCGGTTTCACGGGCATCGCGCTCGAGTCGCTGCTCGATGCCTCGGGCGTGAATCATGATCTGGTACATGTGGAGGAGGGCTTCACGCGCATCAACGCCAAGATCAAGAGTAACGAGGAGACCGAGCTCAACGGTCAAGGCCCCCGTATCACCGAGGCCGATATCGAGGCACTCTATGCCAAGCTCGACGACCTTGCCGAAGGCGACACGCTCGTCATTTCCGGCTCCGTCCCCAACACGCTCCCGGGCGATATGTACGAGCGCATCATGGCGCGCCTCGAGGGCCGCGGCGTCCGCATCGTGGTCGACGCCGAGCGCGACCTGCTCACTCGTGTGCTTCCCTATAAGCCGTTCCTTATCAAGCCCAACAACTTCGAGCTCGGCGATATCTTCGGTGTCGAGCTCAAGACCCGTGCGGACGTCGTTCCTTACGCCAAGAAGCTCCAGGAGCAAGGTGCGCAGAACGTGCTCGTCTCGATGGCGGGGGAGGGCGGCGTGCTCGTCGCGGCCGACGGCGGTGTCTTCGAGAGCCCGGCTGCCAAGGGCACGGTCGTGAACTCCGTCGGCGCCGGAGACTCCAGCGTCGCCGGGTTCCTTGCCGGCTACATGGAGACCGGCTCCTATGAGCGCGCGTTCCGCATGGCCCTCGCGACGGGTTCGGCCAGTGCGTTCTCCGATCACCTGGCCAGGCGCAGCGAGGTCGAGGAACTTCTCGGCGAAGCGTAGAGCCAGACGCGGCTGAGCCCGCGGATCTCGGTTGTTCGGCGCGCTCAACAGGAGGCATCGCGCGCCTGCAATACATAAGGTTTAGTAAGCGACCCTGCGGGGTCACAGACGAAAGGTAGAAGCATGAGAATCTCAAGTCTGCTCAAGCCTGAATCCATCAAGATCGGGGGTGCCGCGCAGGACAAAGACGACGCTATCGCCAAGCTCGTCGACCTCATGGCCGCTGGCGGCAACGTCACCGACAAGAACGGCTACAACGAGGCCGTTCACGCCCGTGAGGCCCAGGGCACCACGGCTCTCGGCGAGGGTATCGCGATTCCGCATGCCAAGACCGCCTCGGTTTCGGCGCCCGGCCTTGCCGCGATGACGCTTCCCGACGGCGTCGACTACGATGCTCCCGACGGCAAGCCGACCGACCTTATGTTCCTCATCGCTGCCCCCGAGACCGGTGCCAACACCCATCTTGAGGTGCTGAGCCGTCTTTCCATGCTGCTCATGGATCCCGCATTCTGCGCTGACCTTCGCGCTGCCAAGACTGCCGCTGACTTCGTCGCCGTGATCGACGCCGCCGAGGACGCCAAGGTCGCCGCCGACGACGCCAAGGCCGCAGCTTCTGCCGCCGAGGACGCCAAGGGTTACGACCTGGTGGCCATCACCGCGTGCCCGACCGGTATCGCCCACACCTACATGGCCGCCGAGGCGCTCGAGGCCAAGGCCAAGGAGATGGGCCTGCGCATCAAGGTCGAGACCCAGGGTTCCGCGGGCGCCAAGAACGTGCTCACCGCCGAGGACGTCGCCGGCTGCAAGGGCGTCATCATCGCCGCCGACAAGAACATCGAGCTCGACCGCTTTGACGGCAAGCCGCTCTACAGCTGCTCCGTCTCGCGCGGCATCAACGAGCCCGAGGTTCTCATCAATGAGGTCATGAACGGCAACGCTCCGGTGCACCACGGCTCCGGCGCCTCCGCCCCCGCGGCTGCGTCCGCCGGCAGCGAGTCCGCTTGGCATAAGATCTACAAGCATCTCATGAACGGCGTCTCCCACATGCTGCCGTTCGTGATCGGCGGCGGCATCCTCACCGCCATCGCCTTCCTGGTCGACCAGCCCGGTCTCGGCACGAGCGCCTATGGTTCCTCGATTCCGGCCGCGGCTCTCTTCAAGACCATCGGTTCGGAGGCCTTCGGTCTCATGCTGCCGATCCTCGCCGGCTACATCGCGAGCTCCATCGCCGACCGTCCCGGCCTCGCTCCCGGCTTCGTCGGCGGCCTCTTCGCCAAGGCCGGTTATGACTTCGCCTACCTCGGCACGCTCGACTCGAGCAACCTCATCTCAGGCGGCTTCATCGCCGCTCTGTTCGCGGGCTTTGCTGCCGGTTACATCACCCTCGCCATCGAGCGCGCCTGCGACAAGCTCCCGAGCTCGCTCGAGGGCATCAAGCCGATGCTCATCTACCCCGTGCTCGCCACGCTCGTCATCGGCATCGTGATGTTCGCACTGAATCCCCTGTTCGCCGCCATCAACACCGGGCTCAACGGTTTCCTCAAGGGCCTCGGCACGAGCAACATCGTCGTCCTCGGCCTCGTCCTCGGCGGCATGATGTCCGTCGACTTCGGCGGTCCCTTCAACAAGGCTGCCTACGTCTTCGGCACCGCCGCCCTCGATCCGAGCTCCGGCCTGGGCACCACCGGTCAGGTCATCATGGCCTCCGTCATGGTCGGCGGCATGGTTCCCCCGCTGATCATCGCCCTCTCCACTACGTTCTTCAAGAACCGCTGGACCAAGCAGGACCGCAACGCCGGCCTGGTGAACTACATCATGGGCCTCTCCTTCATCTCCGAGGGCGCCATTCCGTTCGCCGCTGCCGACCCCGGCCATGTGATCCCCTCCTGCATCATCGGCTCCGCCATCGCCGGCGGCATGTCTGCGGCCTTCGGCTGCGCAAGCCCCGCTCCGCACGGTGGCGCTTGGGTCACGGCCGTCATCACCAACCCGGTCATGTGGCTCCTTGCCTGCGTGGTCGGCTCCGTGGTGGGCTGCCTGATCCTCTCCTTCTGGAAGAAGCCGCTGCCTGCCAGCGAGTCCGGTCTGGACGAGTAGACTTAGCGTCCGCGCATCGTTACAACAGCGCAAACCCCCTGTCGCGGGCGGCCTTCAGGTCGCCCGTTTTTCGTTTGCGGCCGAGATGCGCGGGGCTTAGGTCCACCTCCGGCGAGCGCTCTAAGCCGGTCTGTAGGCATCAAGGTCATTTGCCGCCTAGGCGCTCAAGTCGCTCCGGCGCCTTGGGGCCGGCGTGTTCCAGATCGAGGCCCTCTTTCACGCGGGTCCATGCGCGATCGTGTTGAGCGCGGGTCGCTCCTCGATGTCTGTCGAGGTTCGGTACCGCCAGATGTCCGTTGTGCTGCTGTGCGTTGCAGGAGACAACGTTCCCGCGGTGCCCGCCTCACGGCTGTCCGCGCGCGAGGGTATACTTGAGTCGTTTCGGATACATAAGGAGGACGCCCATGGCAACAGGCGAATCCATGCAGCAAGCCGAGCGCGCCGAGCGCGTGCCCGACATCGTGATCATCACCGGCATGTCCGGCTCGGGCCGCACGCAGGCCATGCACGTTTTTGAGGACATGGGCTACTTCTGTATCGACAATCTTCCCCCGCGCCTCATCCAGCAGCTCGCCGACGTGGTCGGCATCAACACGGGCGTCGGGCGTCATATGGCCGTGACCTGCGACCTGCGCAGCCAGGGGCTTTTTGACGAGCTGCTCGACGTTATCCGTTCGCTCGAGGAGCACGAGATGACCTGCAAGGTCGTCTACCTCGAGGCCTCCGACGAGGTTCTCATCCGCCGCTATTCCGAGAACCGTCGTCGCCATCCTCTGGCGCAGGCGGGCGAGACCACAACCGATGCCATCCTGCGCGAGCGCAGCCAGCTCGCCGCCGTGCGCGAGCGCGCCGATATGATCATCGACACAACCCACCTGCGCACGACGGCGCTGCGTTCTCGTCTGCGCCTGGCCTTCTCGGAGCTCTCGGACCAGGAACTCATGGACGTCCACGTGTTCAGCTTCGGTTTTAAGCACGGGCTCCCGGTGGAGGCCGACCTCATGATCGACGTGCGCTTTTTGCCGAACCCCTTCTACGACCCCGAGATGCGCACCATGACGGGGCTCGATGCCAAGGTGTCGAGCTTCGTGCTCGAGCATCCCAAGACCGAGGAGTTCCTCAAGGCTTGGTACGCGCTGCTCGATGCGGTGATGCCCGGCTACATCGCCGAGGGCAAGCCGCAGCTCTCCATCGCCATCGGCTGCACGGGCGGTCAGCATCGCTCCGTTGCGATCGCCGAGGCGACGGCGCGCTATCTTGAGCGCCAGAAGTACCGCGTGAGTGTCTCGCACCGCGACCTGCCGCGCGCGAATACCCGGAGCTAGTCGATGTCGTTTACGGCGGAGGTGCGCGACGAACTCTCGCGGCGCGAGGCTGAATGCGGCTACTGTGATCTGGCGACGCTAGCCGCTCTCGTGCGCGTGAGCGGAACGCTGTCGCTTCTCGGCCAGGGCCATTACAGCCTTACCATCGCTACCGAGACGGGTGCCGTTGCGCGCACGATGATCACGCTCACGCATCGGGTGCTCAAGCTCAAGACCGATCTTACGGTGCGCAAGTCGGTGCTCCACAAGGTTCGCAACTACCTGATCGGCCTGCCCGACCAGCCCGGAATGGACAAAGCGCTCGTGCTTCTCGGCATACTCGACCGAAAAGGCGCGCTCGTCGCCGGAATTCCCAAGCACATCGTCGCGCGTCCCTGCTGCCGGCTCGCCTATATCCGCGGCGCGCTCATCGCGGGCGGTTTCGTCGCGGACCCACATGGGGATTTTCATCTTGAAATCGCCGTGCAGGGGGAGGAGTTCGCCCATGCGCTTGCCGATCTTTTGGGACAGATCGGGGTCCATGCGCGCGTGAACCCGCGCCGCTCGGCGTTTGCGGTCTATGTCAAGAGCGCGAGCGATATCCGTACGCTTCTGGCCGCGGTGGGCGCGGAGCGCTGCGTGGCGGCCGTGGATGACGCCCGCGCGGTCAAGCACGTTAAGAACGAGGTGAACCGCCGCGTGAACGCCGAGCTCGCCAACCAGACGCGCTCGGCGGGCGCCTCGCAGCACCAGCTCGAGCTCATCGCCGAGGTGGACCGTCGGGGCTTGCGCGACACGCTCCCCGATGCACTTAAAGCGTTTTGCAACCTGCGCGAGGCCTATCCGGACCTGTCGCTGCGCGATTTGGGCGAGATGTGCGAGCCCAAGCTCTCAAAGTCGGCGCTTTACCATAGGGTTTTGCGCCTGGAGAAGATCGTCGCCGAAGACACTTAAGGGACGGTATAGGGGAAAGAGCGTTTTAATTGTCGGTAAAGCGTCCGTAATGAAGCGTTTTAAAAGCAGAAGATATTCCGAAACTTGCCAATCCCGTGCAATTCAAGGCCGAAAAAAGGTATATTTTGCGAGTGGTTAGTTTGTGGGTCTCGACGGCAGGCAAGTGGCTTGCGGGGACCTTACGAAAGGAGACACAATGGCAGTAAAGGTTGCTATTAACGGCTTCGGTCGCATCGGTCGTCTGGCTTTCCGTCAGATGTTCGGTCATGAGG
>CAVCLY010000021.1:0-26911 GCA_963603165.1 Faecalibacterium prausnitzii | reverse complement strand
TCGTTTATGGTCTACTGCGCGAACCTCTTTTTGGTGGCGTACTCGGATACGGCGGTCGCGTTCTTCGGCGCGTACTTCAAGGTGCAGCAGCTGGTGGTGATGACGACAAACGGCCTGGTACAGGGCACGTTGCCCATCATGAGGTACAACTTCAAGGCGGGTCTTCGCAAGCGGCTTGGGCAGACGTTCAAGGTCAGCCTGGCCGTAGCTGTGGCGATGATGCTGGCGGGTGCCCTGCTGGTGGCGGGCTTGCCGGGCCCGATCCTCACTCTCTTCGCCGCCTCCGAGCAGATGCGCAATCTCGGCGAGGGCGCGATGCGAATAATGGCCGCGGGCTTTGTCTTCAACGGCGCCTCAACGATGATCGCGACGTACGACCAGGCGACCGACCGCGTGGCCCGAAGCATGGCGATTCAGCTCCTGCGGCAAGGCGCGCTTCTCATCCCTCTTATGTGGGTGCTTGATCGGGCCCTGGGCATGACCGGCATCTGGCTGGCCTTCCCCGTAACCGAGATCGTTGTCTGCGCGCTGGCCGTTGTTGTGTCGTCCTGAGTTCTGCACATGTCAAGATGTACAGAACTGCCCCAAATTGCCCTTGTGGCGAGAAAAACGTCCGGTTGTGTACATGTTTAGGTGTACACAACCGGAGCAATGACCGACTTTGGCCGCGGCGTCCTTATCGCCCAATTGCTAGCTCGCGGCGGCGCTGACCTTCTCCGCATGATGCAATTTCGCAATTAACGGGGTAAAATACTGTCAAATATAAAAGAACTACCCCGTTAACGCTCATTATATTGCCGGTTACCTTAGGACCGGCGGTTTCCCGGCAGTCTCAACTACGAGGGCGACGACCAGAAGAGGCTTTACGTCGAGGGGGTTATCGAGGAGATATTCGAGAAGGACATTAAACGACGCGTGAAGGTCCGCCATGTCAGCGTCTTCAATGCCGTGCGCGACTACTTGATAAACAACTATGGCGCGACGACCAGCATCACAAACCTGCTTAATTACTTCAACAACGTCGAACATATCCCCATCAAACGAGAGACGCTCAACCGTTACATCCAGACTCTTGTCGACGCGAAGATTCTCTATCGCTGCCAGCGCTTTGACATGAAATCGAGGAAGTCTTTACGGCGTGAAGAAAAGTATTACCTCGCTGATCTTGGCTTCTACTTTGCCAGGAACACCGATAACCGAATCAACTACGGTCCTGCGTTGGAGAATGTCGTTTACCACGCGGCTTGCTCGAAAGGCTATGCTGTGAGCGTCGGGCGTATCGGGGCGCTGGAGTGCGACTTTGTGTTGAGAAAATCGGCGGATGACTACTCGTACGTGCAGGTCGCAATGACCATCGCCGATCGCTCCACCGAGGATCGCGAGTACGCGTCCCTGGAGAAAATCAAAGATAACTACCCAAAGTACCTTTTGACTATGGATCGCCTGCTGCAAAGAAGAAACGGTATCAAGCACTTGAACATCGTCGACTTTGTGGCCAATAACGAGGACTTTTAAAACCGAGATGCAGCCGGCTTTGACTGCGGTTTTAGATTGGGAGAAGACATGCTAACCATTGGATGCCATCTATCGACGTCAAAAGGGTTTCTCGCCATGGGGCAGACGGCCTTGTCCATAGGCGCGAACACCTTCGCGTTCTTCACGCGCAACCCGCGCGGCGGCTCGGCCAAGGCGATCGACGCGGCCGACGCGGCGGCCCTGCGCGACCTTATGGCCGACAACGGCTTTGGCAAGCTTGTCGCCCATGCGCCCTACACGCTCAACCCCTGCTCGGACAAAGACCGCGCCCGCGAGTTCGCCCGCACATGCATGGCTGACGACCTGCTGCGCATGGAGGCCGTGCCGGGCAACTACTACAATTTCCACCCCGGAAGCCACGTCAAGCAAGGCGCCGAGAAGGGCATCGAGCTCATATCCGCCCTGCTCAACGAGGTGCTGCGGCCCGAGCAGACCACGACGGTGCTGCTCGAGACCATGGCCGGCAAGGGCACCGAGGTGGGTCGGGCCTTTGAGGAGCTGGCGGCCATCATCGAGCGCGTCGACCTGCGCGACCATCTGGGCGTGTGTCTCGATACCTGCCATGTGCACGACGGCGGCTACGACATCGTGGGCGACTTGGACGGGGTCCTTTCCGAGTTCGACCAGGTAGTGGGCATCGACCGCCTGCGTGCCGTGCATCTCAACGACTCCAAGAACCCGTGCGGCGCGCACAAGGACCGTCACGAGAAGATCGGCGAGGGCTTCATCGGCACCGATGCCTTCGCTCGCATCGTTCGCCACCCGCAGCTCCGTGACCTGCCCTTCATTCTCGAGACCCCCAACGAGCTGGACGGCTACGCCGCCGAGATTTCGATGCTGAGGAGTCTTGCGGAATAGGGGTTGAGCCGAAGTTAAGAGACGCTTAACCGATCGCACTCGCGCGCGATGTCTATACTGGGCGTATCGATTCCTCACAACGAAAAGAGCGATATGTCCGAGCAAAACGATTCGATGGCCGAGCAAAAGGCCCCAGCAACCGAGCAAAATGTCCCCGCTAAGAAGGGCTTCAAAGTCTATGCCCTCTGCGGTTTCATCTCCACGGCCCTGATTGCCGCGCTGTTCACGATCATCATCGGCGGGCTTGCCGGCTTCTTTTTGAGCATTCCACTCTCCGATCTGAACAGCGCGCTCTTTACCGGCGCTTTGGGCAAGGGTGGCGTCAAGCTCCTCAAGGAGTACAGCTATTTCGTCGGCGAGGCGCTGGCGTTCCTGCTCATTCTGTTCGTCGTCAAGCCGTGGCGACCCTATCTCAAGTCGTATGGCACCGGTCCTTCGGGCAATCGCCTCCGCATGCTCCTGATCGGTCTTGCCGTGGGTCTCGCCTCAAACGTGGCGTGCGTTCTCGTGGCCGCGTTCACGGGCTGCATCCACATCGAGTTCAAGCAGTTCTCGATCGTCGGTCTCATCGCCTTTTTCGTCTATATCTTCATTCAGGCGTCGACCGAGGAGTTGATCTCGCGCGGGTTCGTGTACCAGCGCCTCGGCCGCACGTACGGCACTACGGTCGCGGTCATCGGCTCGGCGGCGCTCTTCTCGCTTGCGCATGCCCCGAACCCGGGTATCAGCCCGCTCGCGCTTTTCAGCATCTTTGTTATCGGCGTGCAGTACGCTCTGATGGTGCGCTACTTCGACAGCATCTGGCTTGCCATGGGCGCCCACACGGCGTGGAATCTCACGCAGAACATCATCTTCGGCCTGCCGAACAGCGGCAATCCCTCCACGTATTCGTTCTTTGGGCTCGTCGGCGCCTCGACGAACGGCTTTGCCTACGACACCGTGTTCGGCGTGGAGGCAACCGTCTTCGCGGTCCTCTCGGACGCGGCGATCGCCGTGGCGATTTTCGTTTGGGGCCGACGCCACGCCAAGAGCCAGTACGATATCTGGAAAGGCAAGACGGGCTGGTTCTACTAAGGGCCGGCTGGGCGGGCGCTTTGCCCACGCCCGCTCGCGCCTCAGCAAGCCTCCTGCGAGCGCTCCTTGAGATATGCACGCAGACCGGGGTCGGTGGCATAGACGTAGCAGCCTTTCATGCCGCGCGTCATAAGGGTGCGATACGTGTTCTTGATCAGCTCGTCCGCCAGCCGATGTGCCTGCTCGGCGTCGCCCTCTTTCTCCATCTTTTTGAGACCCTTGATCGATTGGTCCGTTTTCGCGCGCTTTGAGTAATCGCTCACCAGGTGACCGTCCTCGTAGCGCAGGTCATCGCCAATGATCACGCCGACGTACTCAAACTCCAAGCCCTGGGTCGTGTGGATGCAACCGGCCTCGTTGACCGAGGTGGGGCTGATGGCGAACGCCTCGCCTCCGACAAGATTCCAGCTGATCTCAAAGTCGTCGATCTTGATCTCGTGGATATTGGTGTCGAGCCGCCCGGCCTTTGGCCAGTTCCAGCAATAGCCCGCCAAAATGCGCGACCTGTTCGTGCCTGTGTTGCGCTCGAGCACCTTTTGGCGCATCTCGTGCGGGGTGTCGAAGACCTCGAACTCGTAGTCGATGCCTTCAAGGTCGTAGTTCGCGGTCTCGCGGATCTCAAGAATGTTGTCGAGCCACGCGAGATAGCCGTCGGATCCGTTGCAGCGGAACTGCGACGAGAGTTCCGCTTCGTAAACCAGAGCGCCGTTCATGGCGGCCCAGCGCTTGATCTCGTCAACACTTCCGATATCCTTGATGCTCACGCGTTGGTGCTCGTCGATAAAGAACACGCTCAGCCGTGCCGCGTTTATGATCTCGCCGATCTGGTTCACGCCCTCGTTGCCGTAGAGCCCCGACTTTTCGTTCAGTCGGTGTGCCTCGTCGGCCAAAATGGCACCGACGGCGTTCTTGGGCGCGTCGACGTAGCAGCCAGATCCTTTGAACATGGCGTCGATGCTGCTCTTGGTTCGGTGTCCTTTGAGTTTGCGGGCGTAGACCGTGCGCGGGGCGCTGTTCTTTGAGCAATACTGGGCAAAGACGTCCTCTTGGGTAAGGCGTGCGAGCGCGTTAATGGCAATGACGGTCTTGCCGGTTCCGGGGCCTCCGGTTGCGATGAAGACGCGCTTCTTCCCGTCTTGTTCGCAGAGGCGCGAGAGCTCCATGATGCGCTCGAACACGACTTTTTGGTCATCGATCAGATTGAACTCGGGATTGTTCTCGAGCATGCCGACAACGGCGTCTTGCAGGCTCTTCGACGGCTTGATGCGGCCGTTGTCGATTCTGTACAGGGTCTCGCAGTTGTCGCCGTCCTGGACGACCCGCTTGATGTAGCTGCGGAGCTTTTTGACGTCGCCCTTGGTAAAGGCGGGGGCATCGTCGAGGTAATCCTGGTAGACGTGGTCGTCGAGAGGATCGTTCTGCGTGCGCAGGTAGTTATGGAGATAGGCGCAGGGCCAGAGCTGAACATCGGTCGATTGCGCGTACTCGTTGTAGTCACGGATCATCTGCGCATAGCTCCAGGCCTGATACGACGGATGGACCACCCGGCGCATGGCGCCGCCTGTGTAGGTCTCTATGAGCGCATCGAGTCCCTCGACTTTGTTGAGCTTTTCCCATTGCTTGAGTTCGATGACCACGACGTTGGCACCATGCATCTTGTCGTAGCCCGATACGAGAAAGTCGACGCGCTTGGCGGTGTTGGGGAGGTTGTATTCGATGGCGATTCCCGAATTCTGCGGTATCCCGTCGTCGTTCAGGACCTTGTACATGTATTCGAGTGAATTGATCCACGAATGGAATTCGGCGGTGCCCGTTTTGCGGTGCATCTTGGAGAGGATGTTGTCGCGGATCTTGTAGGCGATCGTATCGTCCTCGACTTCTTGCATAAAGTCGGTCTTGTTTCCGCTGTAGATGATCATGGCCCCGCTCCATAGGCATATCCCTGACGTGCGTGAGCGCGCTTACAGGGCTTCTGTTCCTGTTGGAGTTGATTCTAGCGTGAATTACTTGCGTGGGGTTGTTTGTTCCCTGAATGACGGTCGTTTGCGAGTTGCGGGGGTTCTTGGCGACAACAAGAGGGTTGCCGGTTGCATAGCGCCCCGCGGAGCAGATGCATCTCCCTAGCATGGGGCGCGCCCATGGCGATCGCCGTGGCGATTTTTGTTTGGGGACGCCGCCGCGCCAAGAGCCAGTACGATATCTGGAAAGGCAAGACGGGCTGGTTCTACTAAGGGCCGGCCGAGTGTCCGAAACCGCGCCATGCTCGCGGGCGCCGCATGCTCTTGTAGTGCCTTCCTCATGCGGTGGCGGGGACAACCAAAATGCGTGAAACCCCTCGTTCGACGAGGGGTTTTCTTTAGAAATCGTCGACGCCAGCAGATTGGGACATCTGTCCCGCGGGGTGCGCCCAGACGGGCCGTGGGGCCATTCCGCGGCCCGTCGCTTCTCCTCAGAATTTGAGCTGTAAGGAAGCTCGATGATGAGGGTGAGGAGACGGCCATGGGTGTCGAGAGCGTTAACTACCAGTGCCCGGCATGCGGAGGCCCCCTGCGCTATGACGGAGCTAAGGCCCTGCTCGTCTGCGACCATTGCGATTCCGAGTTCGCACTGGCCGACATCGAGGCGCGCTATGCGCAAAAGCAGGAGGCGGCAGAGGAGAAGGCGCAGGCCGTGGCAGTCAACGCGACGGATGCGACGGGTAGCGCGGCAGAGGCGGCAACGCTCAACGGCGCCTACGTCTGCTCCTCGTGCGGAGCCGAACTTGTTTGCGACGACACCACGGCGGTCTCCGAGTGCCCGTATTGCGGGAACCCCGTTGTGGCTGCCGGCCGCTTTGCGGGCGAGTTCCGTCCCGACCTTGTGATCCCCTTCAAGCTCGATCGCAAGGCGGCCGAGGCTGCGCTCGCAGAACACTACCAGGGCAAGATCCTGCTCCCCAAGAGCTTTGCCGGGGGTAACAGGATCAAAGAGGTCCAGGGCGTTTACGTGCCCTTCTGGCTCATGGATGCCGACGCCACGGGTAAGGCGACATTTGAGGCCACGCGCACGCGCCGGCACCGTGAGGGCGACGACGAGGTTATCGAGACCGATCACTTCGATGTCGTGCGCGAGGGTTCCATGTCGTTTACGCGCATCCCGGTAGACGGCTCGAGCAAGATGCCCGATGCGCACATGGACGCCATCGAGCCGTTCGACTACAGCGCGCTCGTGCCCTACTCGGTGGCCTATATGCCCGGTTTTGTGGCGAACCGCTATGACGAGGATGCCGAGACCTGTAGGGGTCGCGCAAAGGGCCGCATCGACACGAGCGTGCGCCGGGCGCTCGAGGACACGGTCGAGGGCTACGACACGGTTGCCTGCGAGAGCTGCAAGGTCAAAAAGGACTGGGCCGACCCGCTCTACGCGCTCATGCCCGTGTGGATGCTCGGCACCACATGGGAGGGCGAGCAGTTCCTCTTTGCCATGAACGGTCAAACCGGGCGTTTGGTGGGCGATCTTCCGGTGGACAAAAAGAAGCGCGCGCTGATCGGCGCCGGCGTCTTTGCCGTGCTGTTTGCAATCTGCTTTGCCGCAGTGAACCTCGGCGGCTTCCTTGCCGAGAACGCAGCGGCTTTGCGGTGGGGCTTTATGGTCGCTTTGCCGCTTTTGGTGGCGCTTGCGGTCTGTGCGGTGCTGACGGGGCAGATGCAGAGCGCGGTCGAGGCCACGGAGGCCGACCGCTATCTCGACGCGGCGTCAATCGATATCACGTGCAGGCAAGACAACTTTACGCATACCACTACCCAGCGCATCCATCACGAGAAGAGCGAGAAAAAGTAGAGGGCGGGTTGCAGCTTCAGCGCCGTGGACGCGCGGAAGGACTTTAACCCACGCAGGCGAAGCACTCAGGAAAGGAGAAGGTCATGGGACTTTTGAAGGCGGGTATCGGGGCGGCCGGCGGCGTTTTGGCCGACCAATGGCGTGAGTACTTTTATTGCGAGGCGCTCGATGCCGACACGCTCGTTGCCAAGGGCGCCAAGCGCACCGGTAAGCGCAGTTCAAACACCAAGGGCGAGAGCAACGTCATCTCGGACGGCTCCATCGTGGCGGTGGCCGACGGGCAGTGCATGATGATCGTCGAGAACGGTGCGGTGGTCGATGTCTGCGCCGAGCCGGGCGAGTTCGTCTACGATACCGGCACCGAGCCCTCGGTGTTCTCGGGCAAACTGGGCGAGTCGATCAAAAGGTCGTTCGAACAGGTGGGACGTCGCCTGAGCTTTGGCGGCGACGCCGGCAAGGATCAGCGCGTCTACTACTTCAACACCAAAGAGATCGTGGGCAACAAGTACGGCACCGCGAGCCCCGTGCCCTTTCGTGTGGTCGACGCCAAGATCGGGCTGGATGTCGACATCACCGTGCGCTGCAACGGCGAGTACTCCTACAAGCTGGTCGACCCGCTCATGTTCTACAAGAACGTCTGCGGCAACGTCGACGACGTTTACACGCGCGATCTTATCGACTCGCAACTCAAGAGCGAACTCCTCACCGCGCTGCAGCCGGCCTTTGCGCGCATCAGCGAGATGGGGATCCGCTATAGCGCCGTGCCCGCGCACACCAAGGAACTCGCCGACGCCCTGAATGCCGAGCTCTCGCACGAGTGGCGCGAGCGCCGCGGTATCGAGATCGCCGCCTTTGGGGTGAACACCATCTCGGCTCCCGAGGATCAGGAGCAGATGATCCGCGACCTGCAGAAGGCGGCCGTGATGGCCAATCCCGCAATGGCCGCGGCCAACATCGCCTCGGCCCAGAGCGACGCCATGCGCACGGCAGCAGCGAACCCGTCTGGTGCCGCCATGGGCTTTATGGGCATGGGTATGGCGAACGGTATGGGCGGCATGAACGCGGCGCAGCTCTTTGGGCAGGCGGCGCAGCAGCAGGCGGCGCAGCAGCAGGCGGCGCAGCCCCAAGCAGCCAGTGCGGTCGGCGGCGTTGCATCGGCGCCTGCCGCGGGCGATGCCTGGACCTGCTCGTGCGGCGCTCAGAACACGGGTAGGTTCTGCGGCAACTGCGGCTCCCCCAAGCCCGAGGCGGCCGGACCTTGGTTCTGCACCAACTGCGGCACGCAGAACACGGGCAATTTCTGCTCCGGCTGCGGAAGCAAGCGCCCGTAGGCGGATTGTTCGGGGTGGGGGCTGCGAGCCGTTGCGAAAGCATCTACGACGTCGGGCGTCGATGGGCCTGAGGCTCGACTCGGCTATGAGCTCACGTGCACGACTTGGCGCTCGGCAAATCGCGGTGGCCACGGTTCCCTCGTTCCGATCTTCTGGTAACTGCAAGGCTGTGCGAGAAAGGAGCACGCCATGAAGAAGAGACTCACCATTCTGTTTGCACTGGTGCTGTGCGCGGCGGCAGCGCTCGTCGGATGCTCGTCGGGCTCCGGTGGCGCGAGCGCGCGTTTGGCCGGCTACTGGGAGCTAGCCGGCGGTACGTCCGGTGGCGAAGAGCTCACCGAGAACATTGTCAAGGCAATGGCAGACGAGGACCTGCGCTGCATCCTGCACTTGGACGATGACGGCAAAGCCGTGCTCGACCTTTTTGGCGAGGTTGAAGACGGCACGTGGAATGCGGAGAAATCGACCGCGAAGTTCGGCGATGACAAGATGACCCTCGAGCTCGACGGCGAGAAGCTGACCGTTGCGGGCGAGGACGACGAGAGTCTGATATTCAAGAAGGGCGACGACTCCCTCGCAAAGAAGATCAAAAAGGACCGCAAGGCGCAGAAGGAGGCCGAGGCCGGTACCGAGGTCGAGACCGAGCGCGTGGCCCTCGATTCGCCCATCGCCATCGCCGACGACGATGCCGCAACCATCACCGCGGTCGCCCGCGTGGTTGACGAGAACGGCATGGGCGGCATCGAGCTCGAGATCACGAACAAGACCGATGAGCGCTTCGCGTCGCACACGCTCGACGACGCCACCGTCAACGGCGGCACGTACGGGATCTACTACTACGCCGACGTCAACCCGGGGGAAACGGTTAACGAGGTCGTCGCTTTCGACGGGGTCACCACCATCGACGAGCTGAAGGACATCCACTTCACGCTCACCATCTACGAGGTCAAGTACTTCAACGACCTCGGTGTCTATGACGTCAGCATTCCGTAGCGCTGATTGCGCTGCAGGGGACCGCGGCGGTTGACTCGGTTGTCGCGGTCCTAAAGGCCGGGCGGTAGCGGTTGTGAGGCCCAACGGCTGAAAGACGGCCGGGAGGGGAGACCTTCCCGGCCGTTCGCGCTATTTCTCGCCGTCCAGCCCGGGGACGATGTTGCCCTCGGCGACGGCGTGGACGGCGAGGCGCAGGATGTTGTCGTAGCCGGTCTTGGCGAGGATCTCGCCGATGCGGCGCTTGACGGTGCCCTCGCTCATGTAGAGCTCGGCCGCGATCTCCTTGCGGGTCTTGGCCTCGCACACCAGGCGCAGGATCTGCACCTCCACGTCGGTGAGTGCCGCTGTGCCCGAGAAGATCGAATCGGGCGCCTTGGGGAAGGTCTGGTAGCCGGCAGACGTGGAGCGCATGACTGCCATGAGCTCGTCGATGCCGACGTTCTTGTACACAAAGCTGTCGACGCCGGCGGCCTTGGCCTGCTCCACGAAGGTGACCTCGGGCATGCCCGTCATGATGACGACGCGCACGGTCGGGTCGGCCTCCTTGATGCGGCGGGCGGCCACGATGCCGTTGGAGCCGTTCTCGGTGCAGACGTCCATGAGCACGAGGTCGCACCCGAGCTCGGAGGTGCACTCCGGGGCCTCGGCGGCGTCGGCCAAGCTGGCGGCAACGTGCATATCTGCCTGGGCGTTTATGGCGCATGCCAGGCTCTCGCGCAGTATCGCCTGGTCCTCGACGAGCAGAACCTCGATCATCGTCGGCTCCCTTCTTCGTGTGGTGTCGTCGCGCTTGCCGTCCCACAGGCGGTCTTGGGCCCGTTGCCTTCTGCGGGGTCGCCCTCGTTGAATTCATCGGCGGGAACAACATCGTGTGACGTGGCATCGCTGCCTACGTTCCCGTGCCCGTTCTCGATGGGGGCCTCGGCACGGATCGTGAACCGGGGCTCGCGCTCGATGGAGAGCGTGCCGCCCAGACAGTCCATCCCTCTTCTCATACCCGTGATGCCGCCTCGCTCGACAAGCGGGGTATCGGGCGCCTTGGTCGCCTCGCCATCATCCGTGATGATGAGGCGTGCAAGGCGCGCGCTCGCCGTATCGTCGCGTCCGCAGGCGCCCTCTCCATCGGAGGAGCGGATGGCCGTGCTCGGGCTCGGGGCAGTGGCGGCGGAGATGTTCGCGGTGCCATCGTGCGCACCGCGCACCTGTTCAAGATCGACAAACACGTGCTTGGCATGGGCATGCCGACACGAGTTGGTGCAGGCCTCGCGAACGATCCTTGCAAAGGTAGCTCCCATCTCGCCCGGCGGGAGCTCGCCGCGCACCTCAACCGTGACCCCCACCAGCGCAAAGGCGTGGGCAACGGCATCGAGTTCGGCTTGCGCGCTGATGCCGGGGTTTCGCTGCAGATCGGTCATGACCGACGAGAGCAGGTGCTCGAGCTCGGTGACCGATGCGGGGTCGGTGAGCCCCATCTCGAGATACCGGTGCAGGATCGAGAGGCGCTGTCCCACGACGTCGTGAACACGCGAGCGCATGCGCAGGTAGACGGAGGTCTCTGCGGCACGGTCGACATCGGCAAGGCAGGTGCGAAGCTTGTCGGCGGCGGCCTCGAGCTGGCGGTTCGTCGTGCGCAACGCATCGTTTGCCCGTACCGTCTCGGAGGCGTCGACGCAAATGATGCGCTCGCGCCGCGGGCGCCCTTTGGCCAAATCGCGCGTGAAGAGCCATGTTGTTGTGTCGGGCAGGTCGATGAGCAGGCAGTCGTCAGGCGCCGAAAGCCTGCTTGGGACGCCCAGAGATGCGGCCTCGTCGCTAAGGCTGCGCCCGCGTTCCGACAGATTGCGCCAAACCGCGCTCTGATCTCCGAGGTCGCAGGGCAGGTCGAGTGCGAAAAGAGCGTTCCTCATCTGCTCGTTCATAAAGGTCGAGGCACCGGTTGCGTCTACGATCAAAAGCCCTGCGGGCATGCTCATGAGCGTTTCGGCGACGCTGAGTTCCGAGAGTCCCTCCGAGCGCCGAACGAGATCGCGCGAGATGCCGGAAAGCCCGCGGAACAGGAGCCACGCGATATCGAGAAGGGCAATGAGATTCCAATAAGCGTCAAGCTGGGTTATGGCAGCCGGCGTGCAGAGGGACATGAACGCGGCATCGACGGCAAAATCAGGGCGCCGAAAACGAATCGCTGCAAGGAGCGCCAGAGCGGCAGAGGCAGCGTTGATCCAGAGGGCGTCGAAGCCCCGGAACGAGGAGAGCGCCCGGGCCAGCACCGGTGCTCCGATGAGACCTGCTCCGACGGTAAGGATCAAGGCGAGGGAGAGATGTATGAGAACCGCTGCCTCGACCGCGCACGTAAGATGTCTCGATCTCACATCGGTCTGAAAGGCGATCAAAAAGAGATGCACCACCTGCAGGCTCGTCGATGCGAACTCACCGACCACGATGAGCATTAGGCAGGCTTCGTTGAGCAAGAGCGGATTCATACAGGCTCACCGCCTTTGACCCGCGCGAGCAGCACGAGTTGCCCCACATCCCCCGTGAGCGCATAGATGACGTCGCTCTCGTCCAGGCGTTCGCGCAGGGCCTGTGTGCGGGGCAGTGAGCTCAGGTCCTCGGTATCTGCAGACTGCAGATGGGCCCTGAGCTCGACGAGCCCGTCGTCCCTTTCGCCTAGGTGGTAGATGAGCGCGGGCGACGAGCAGTCAAAGGCCATAAAGGCCATGTCGTAGATGCAGTCGTAAAGCGTACTCGCCTGCTGGGCCGCCACCGGGTGCTCGAGATTGACGAGGGCGGCGCAGTCGATATGGACGGCGCGCAGATCGCAGGCAAGCTCGTTGGCGATCAAGCGAATGCGGTCGCGGTCGAGCTCGGGGTCGGCCGCCTCGGCAAGGACGAGCGAACCCTTGCGCTTGCAGTAGGCAACGAGCATGCGCGCGCGTTCAAGCTGCCGACGGCGGGCACCAGGTTCTGCGGGCAGGGTGCGGAGCAGGGCGGTAACCTCGGCCATGGAGGCAGAGAGGGCGGCGTCTACCTCATCCACCAGGCGCGACTCGGCCTCGAGTTCGGCCAAGAGCTCGGCGAGCTCGCGTTCGTGCTCAAGCGTTTGCCGGTCATGCTCGAGTTCGGCTCCTCGGGCGACCAGGGTCCGATTGAGGCTGTTGAGGCCGCCCACGTTTTGCGTGAGGAGTGCCGTGCCTCCCCAAAGCGGCCACGAGACGAACAGCTTGTCGGCCCATGCCGACAGGGTAAATGTTCCCGATTCGTGGCGGGCAGCGGCTTCGTCGACGTCGGAAGATATCGGCTCGGCGACCTTGGTCTGACGGAACATGGCGCCCTCGCGCGAGATGATCTTGAGGTCGAACGGCAGGTCGTCGAAGATCTTTCTGAACGACCTGGTGGAGGGGATGAGCCCGAGGTCGAGGCAGAGCTCAAGCGTCACTATGACGAGGATGCCGTATATGAGCGAAAAGTTGAGCGAGGCCGCCCATTCCACGCGGATGGCATAGGCGGCGCAATAGAGCAGGCCAGCTGCTGCTAACGAGCCTACCGGCACCACGAGGCCGCGCAGGGCGCTTCTGCTCGAGCGCCAGAGAACGCAGAAGAAGGTGAGGTAGCAGAGGCCGCTGTAGATGAAGAACGCCCAGTAAGCGGGGCCGTATCCGTAGTGCCCGACGATGCCCGGGTTGGGCGCCTCGAAGGTAAAGAACAGCCGGTGAAGGTCATTGGTGAGCGCGAGCAGCGCGAACAGGGCGCCTGTTGCGATGCAGGTAGGGCGCAGATGCGCGGTCTTGTCGCCAAGTTCAAGGCCGGCTGCACGCACGGCGCACGAAAGGCAGAGCGACGGAAGCGCAGCCATGGGGATGTAGTAGCTGTACCAAAGATAACGTGCGAGGGTGAGGTCGGTCGTGTTCCATTTGATGGTTACGGCCAGGAGCCAGAGGGTGAGCGCGACGGCCACGGCGGCGAGGCGGCGCGCGATGCGCGGGTCGAGGCAGCGCAGATAGGCCATGACACCCCAGAACGAGAAGATCACGCCGAAAACGCAGTTCAAGGCCGTGCGGTCGATGGCCAGGAGCGCGTTTGCGATATCGGGGGGCTCTGCGGGCGCCGAGGGTGGCCATACGAGCGCGAGGACGATGGCGAGCGCCAGATAGAGAGCAGCCGTGACGGCGCACGCAAGGGTCAGGCGAGCACGATGCGCTCGTGTGAAGATGGATAAGACGGTTCCGTTGGACATGCGAGCACCTCCCTCTCCTACAAAAAGTTAGGGGAGGGAGGTGCTTGTCGCAAGGACGTAGGTCCCAATATCGATGGCGTGCTATTCATCCCGATGGAAGGCGCGTTTTTCGGCATACATGCGCTTATCCATGCGGCGGAGGAAGTCTTCCTCGCTGTCGGCCGGCCGGAGTCGGGCATGGCCCATGGCGGCATGCAGCTCGAACGGCTCCATTTCGCTCTCGTTAAAGCGATCGAGTGCGCCGCGAATCGCGTCCATGGTCGAGACGGCCTCGTCCTCGGTCGCATCGGGCAAGAGGACGATGAACTCGTCGCCGGCGTAGCGCAGCGCCATGGCACCGTCGGGGATCGACCTGAACAGCACGTCGCCCAGAACGCGGATAGCCGTATCGCCCACGTTGTGGCCAAAGCTGTCGTTGATGTCCTTGAATCCGTTGATGTCGAGCATGATGCCGAAGAGCGTGGCGTTGTCGGCGCTCGTGCGCTTTTTGATCATGCGGTCGAGATAGCGGCGGTTGAAGAGCCCCGAGAGCTCGTCTTTGTAGAGGTTCTCGGCATAGGTCTGCATCTGCACGAAGGTGAGTGCCATCGCCACCGATACCCACGAGGTGGTGATGCCGTAGAAGAGAAACTGCGCGACAACGCCGGCAAGGCACGGGGCCACAAAGTACAGCACCGGAAAGAAGTGAAGGTCAAAGCCCTGTTTTTGCGAGCGGTGCCCCACAAAAAGGCTGTAGGCGAAGTAGAGCATGAGCGAGATATAGCCGATGATGGCCCCTGCGCCGCGCTGGTACACGTTGGTCTCGGAGATGGTGAACAGAAATCCCGTTCCAAAGAGGTTCGAGACGATGGCCACGACCTCGATGAGCCACGGAACGATCGCGATCTTGACGACGCGGTTCGCTCTCTGGAAGTTGTGGTAGATGCGAAGGTCCACATAGATGACCCATAAAAAGCCGATGCTCACGGTTCCCAAAAAGCAGAGGCTGTTCGCGAGGTAGTTGATAGCGATGCTGCCGAAGAACATCTTGCCGTCCACGACGAAGGCGACGGTCTCGAGCAGGGCGCCCGCCAGGTTCGCGACGCACATGCCGTCGTAGATCTTGTCGTCGCCGTGGGTGCTCTCGCGGTTCTTGCGGCGGCAATCGAGCAGAAACCACATCGCGATCATGGTGAGTGTGTTGGCGACTATGACTTCTTTAAGATCGATCACGTGCGGTCGTTGCTCCCGTGTCGGCCGTGATGGCCGCTCTCGTCGCTTGCCGTCTTGGCGTCGTTGACGACGGGGCAGGCGGCTGCGTTGCTGTTCTGAATGGTATAGAGATGGTAACCCATGGGGCGGACAGCGTTTGTAAAGCTTCTTTGGACGCGAGCCGTTTGTTCGCTCGCCAGGACGGTGCGCGTTCTTGCGTCTGTCCGCTGAGCAGGCGGGATGCGCGCTGGTCGCGTTCCAGCCGAGTTGTCTTTGGATGCGCTGTTCGGCGAGCGGTCTGTTCGGGGGGTGTCGGCTGCGGCGCGGCTGAGCCAAAGCGCCCGCTTGCGTTTCTGCGACTGCTCTGCCAGTGCGCGCCGGCGTCGCCCTAGCGCGAGGACTTTTCGTCAAGCCAGCGCGCGACATCTGCGTAGACGAGGCTGTTGTGCTCCTCGTTAAGGATCTCGTGGCGCATATGTTCGTAGATCTTGCAGGTAACGTCGGTGGAGCCTGCGTTGCGTGCAAGCTGGGCCGCCGCCTCGACGCCGTGGCCCATGTCGCCCACCGGGTCGCCGTCTCCGGCGATATAGAGGAGCGGCAGGTTGTGCGGCACGGCGGCAGCACATGATTTGGAACAGGCGCGTGCGGTCAGCGCGGTCAGCGCGCAATAGCCGCCCGCACTGAATATGAACCCGCATTCGGCGTCCGCTTGATAGCGGGCCACGTTTTGCTTGTTATGCGAGAGCCAGCTGCCGCCGCCCGTGGCCGCGAGTTGTTTGTCGTAACCACCGGAACCCAGGCTGTCGAGCAGTTTGGACACATGGTCCTCGCCGCGGAGCGTCGCGACGAGGCGTGCCAGCGCATGGCCTGCGCGGGATTTGGCCACAGGTATGGTGCCGGTGCCGCAGATAATGGCGGCGGCGAGCCCGCCCCCGTGCACCGCGAGGTAGACGCGTGTGATAAAGCTCCCCATGGAGTGGCCGAAGAAGACATAGGGGATATTCGCCCCGACTTTGTCCTGCATGATCGTGCGCAGGGCATGCTCGTCCTCCACAAGCACGGCGTCGCCGCCTTTGGCCGGCATGCAGCCGCGTTTTTCGGGCTGCGCCGAGCGGCCATGGCCTATATGGTCGTCGCCGCAGACGATCCAGCCCTGGCTGCAGAGAAAGCGCGCGAAGTCGTCGTAGCGCCGCACGTGCTCGCACATGCCGTGAACGATCTGCACCACGCCGCGCGGGCTCGGATCTTGTCCGTCGTCTCTGTTTTTAAGGCCTGCGTCTTGGCCCGGCATCGCGCTGGCCGGCCACCAGATGCGCGCATGGATGGTCGATGATCCGTCGGTGGAGGGGAAGGTGATGTCTTGCGTCGAGACTCCGTCGTGCTTTGTGTCGTCGTTCATGGCTTCTCCTTTGAGCAGGTGCGTCCAGGCTATCGTTCCCCCCAAGCGGTCGCTCGATTCGATGTCGTCCGCAAACGGCCCATCCGCCTGTGGCCCGCTTTGCGCGGCCGAACGGCACCGCGCACGCCACGCCGCGCCTTCCGAGTAGAATGGAGCGTATCTGAGACATGCACCCAAGGCATCTGGCCTCTTCATCGATAAGGACGTATGGAATGGACACCTCGGAAATCCCGCGCGAGCAGCATCTCGAGGAGCGGCTGGCCATCTTCAGCGCCCTTGCGGCCGCGTACGCGAACGTCTATCTGATCTATGCGGACACGGCCAAGGCAAAGATCCTCAAGCTCGACGGTTACGTGACGACTGGTATACAGGCAGATCGCGACGTTCTCTACGATTATGCCGCGGCCGCGCGCCAATACATCGCGGAGCGCGTGCATCCAGACGATCGCGAGACGATGCATGAGGCCATCAGCTTGGAGCGCGTGAAGGGCGGTCTTTGCGAGTCGACTGAATATAGCGGCACATACCGCGTGCTTGACAGCGGCGAGACGCACTTCTATCAGTTCAAGTACGTCAAGCTCAAGGCGGCCGACTACATCATCGCGGGTTTTCAGAATATCGATGCGATCGTCGAGGCCGAGCATGTGGCACACGAGAGGGAGGCGGCGCGCCAGCGCGAGCTCGAGGAGCAACTCGCGATCTTCGATATCCTTTCGCGCAGCTACCGCAACGTCTACCAGGCGAATATCAGCGACGGCACCGCCAAGATCCTCAAAGTTGCCCAGGATTACGATCTCAAAGACGTCGTGGAGCTCAAAGGCAAGGTGTTCCCTTACGAGAGCGTGCTCACCGCGTGGGTGACCAGGCGCGTGCACGAAGAGGACCGCGAGCGCATCGTTCGGCAGCTGAGTACCGAGAACATCCGCGCGGTCTTAGCGAGCGGGCAGGACGAGTACACGGGGACCTACCGTAGCCTCGACTGCGGCGCGATGCGTCACTACCAGTTCTATGTTGCCAAGATGGACGATGCCGGCAACGTGCTCGTGGGGTTCCAGATCATCGACGACATCATCGAGGAACATCTGGCCCAGGAGCGCGAGCAGCGCGAGAAGGAAGAGGCCTACCAGCGGGAGCTGATCGCCGCCAAGGTCGATGCCGAGCGCGCGAACCGGGCAAAAACCGACTTTTTGCTGCGCATGAGCCACGACATCCGCACGCCCCTCAACGGCATCATCGGCATGCTCGACATCGCCGAGCGCAGCGGCGACGACCTGGCCAAGCGCGACGACTGCCGCGTCAAGATCCGCGAATCGGCAAATATCTTGCTCGAGCTCATCAACGAGGTTCTCGATATGAACAAGCTCGAGTCGGGCAAAGTCGTGCTCGAGGAGGTGCCGTTCGACCTGCGCGAGATCTCGCGGAGCGTCTACAACGTCGTCTTCAAGCAGGCCGAGAGTCGCGGTATCGAGATCGTGCAGGCGGACTGCAGCGCGCCGCATCCCCGCTTGGTCGGCAGCCCGATGCACTTCAGGCGCGTCATGACGAACATCTTGAGCAACGCGATAAAGTACAACAAGCCTAACGGCAAGGTCTACATCACCTGCCGCGAGGCGTCGTGTGACGGCGATTCGGTTGTGATCGAGTTCAAATGCCGCGATACGGGCGTGGGCATGGCGCCGGAGTTCTTGGAGCACCTGTTCGAGCCGTTTTCGCAGGAGAGTGATACGATGCGCTCCGAATACGGCGGAACGGGCCTTGGCATGTCGATCGCCAAGAACCTGGTCGACACGATGGGCGGTACCATCTCGGTTGAGAGCGAACAGGGGTGCGGCAGTACCTTTGACGTGCTGCTGCCGTTTGCGATCGACAAGAGCGATCCGCAGCCTGTGGTGCAGGACACCGGGGACGAGGCCGCGACGGTTGCGGGGCTCAACATCCTCGTTGCGGAGGACAACGAGCTCAACATGGAGATCGCGCACTTTTTGCTCGAGGAGCGGGGCGCGCGCGTTATCGAGGCCAAGGACGGGCGCGAAGCCGTGGAGATCTTTGAGCGGAGCGAGCCCGGAGCGATCGACGCGATCCTGATGGACATCATGATGCCGCGCGTGGACGGCCACGAGGCCGCGCGCAGGATCAGGCGCTTGGATCGAGCCGATGCCGCGGACGTGCCGATCATCGCCATGACCGCGAGCGCCTTTGCCGAGGAC
Source organism: Faecalibacterium prausnitzii (assembly GCA_963603165.1). GTDB lineage: Bacteria > Actinomycetota > Coriobacteriia > Coriobacteriales > Coriobacteriaceae > Collinsella. The sequence goes on along the minus strand of CAVCLY010000021.1, from coordinate 8,269 downwards.
CGCATTGCGGCCAAAGAGGCGGGCATGGACAGGCATCTCTCCAAGCCGCTCGATGCCAACCTGATGATTCGGACGGTAGCTGAGTGCGTGTGCTCCCGTGGGGGCACGCAGGGTTGAGCTGTATCTCGGGTGCCGCGGACGGCCCTCGACAATATGCAAGAGATAACGGTCGGGCACATCCGGCCGCTACACGACAGGATGGTTGTATGAACTCGAATCTGGTCAAAGAGATCAAAATCACCGACATCGAGGGGCTGCGCATCGGCAATGCCCAGGACGACGCGGCGAGAACCGGCGTGACCGTGCTCATGTTCGACAACGGCGCGCGTGCCGGTATCGACGTGAGCGGCGGCGGCCCGGCGGCGCGCGAGACGCACCTGGCCGACCCGACCACGGCCGACAACCCGCTGAACGCCATCGTGCTCGCGGGCGGCTCGGCCTACGGGCTCGCGGCGGCCGATGGCGTCATGCGCTACCTGGAGGAGCGCGGCGTCGGCTACGACACGGGCTTTGCGCGCGTGCCGCTCGTGTGCGGGTCGTGCATCTACGACCTGAACTGCGGGAGCGCGACCGTGCGCCCCGATGCCCAGATGGGCTATGCCGCCTGCGTCGATGCCGAGCGGAATGCGCCTGCAAGCGGCAACGCCGGAGCGGGCTGCGGCGCCACCGTCGGCAAGATCTGCGGGGCCGAGCGCTGCTCCAAGGCGGGGCTCGGTATGCATGCGGTGCGCCTCGGCAGGCTCGAGATGGCGGCCGTCGTGGTGGTCAACGCCCTGGGAGACGTCTACGACCCGTCGACGGGCAGGCAGGTCTCGGGCCTTAAGAGCGAGGACGGCACGGGCCTTGTCGACTCGCGCGACGAGCTCTACAAGATCGCCGCGCGCACCGATATGTTCACCGGCAACACCACGATCGGAGCCATCATCACCAACGGCGCCTTTACCAAGGCCGAGATGAGCAAGATCGCCTCCATGACGCGCAACGCCTATGCGCGCTGCATCTGCCCGGTTGGGACGCTTGCCGACGGCGACACGATCTACGCGGGCTCCATCGGCGATGTCCCGGCCGACGTCAACGTGGCAGGCACCCTCGCCGCCGACGTGATGCAGCAGGCGATCCTCAACGCCGTGGGCGCCAAGGGTTAAGGGCCCGCTTGCGCTCGGTCGTCCTTTTGCCATGAGTCCGCATGCCGAATAGCTCCAACGGAATGCGCCCGATAGGCTTCTGACGAAGTCCTGTCGGGCGCATTCGCATGAGGGTTCTGGGGTGGTGACCGCTTTTTAGAGCAGCAGTTCCTTGGCGGTCATGGTGATGCCCTCGGGGGTGAGCCCGCAGGAGGCCATGAGCTCATCGGCATCGTATCGGTCGTAGTAGCCGCGGGGGATACCCAGGCAGCGCACGCGGACTTGGTGCGGTCCCGCCTGCCGGGCGACCTTTTCGCCAAAACCGCCTTCGAGCTGGCCGTCCTCGACGGTGACGATGGCCTTGTGTGTGCGGGCCAGTTCTGCAACGAACGCGTCATCCAGACCGTTGGCCACGCGCGGGTTCACGAGACTTGCGCTTACGCCGTCGGCCTCGAGTGCCTCGGCTGCCTCTTTTGCGATGGGGAAGGCGCAGCCCAGTCCGATGATGGCGACGTCCTTGCCGTCGGTGACGATCTCGGGCTTGAGCGGCCACGCGCCCTCACCACCTGCCGAGCTGCCCGAGCAGCCCACCATGCCGGCCGCCGGCACGCGGATGGCAACGGGTCCTTCGCGCCAGGCGAGAGCCCACTCGAGCATTGCGAAATATTCCTTTCGGCAGGTGGGCGCCAGATAGGTGAGTCCGGGGATCGCGCTGAACTCCGGGATGTCGAAGATGCCCAGATGCGTCACATCGTTCATGCTGCGGGCCGAGTCGCAGAAGCTGAGCAGCACGGCCGGGTTGCCGTTTACGCACAGGTCCTGCATGAGCTGGTCGAATCCGCGCTGGATAAAGGTGCCGTAAAAACCATAGACGGGAATGCCGCCCGCCGCGGCGATGCCGCTTGCGAGCGCCACGGCGTGCTCCTCGGCGATGCCGACATCAACGAACTGCTTGCCGGCCGCTGCGCGCCGCTCGGGTGTGAATCCCATGACGCCCGGCGTGGCGCTCGAGATCACGACGACGCGCGGATCTTCGGTCATGGCCGCCGCGAGCGCCTGGTAGGTGAGCTCGCCGTAGTCGGGGTCGCCGTCGGCGGGCAGCAGGCTCTTGCCGGTTTCCTTATCGAACCAGCCCTGCCAGTGAAACCGCTCTTTGTTCGCGACGGCGGGCGCAAAGCCATGGCCTTTCTCGGTATGGATGTGCACCACGACCGGATGGTCGATATCGCGCACCTCGGCGAGTGCTGCCTCCACGGCCTGCTCGTCGTTGCCATGTTCCACATAGCGGTAGTCGAGTCCGAGTGCGCGGAAATAGTTGCTGGGGCTCGCGCCGCCGGTGGCGCGCAGCTCGGCTAGGTTCCGATAGAGACCGCCATGGTTCTCGGCGATGGACATCTCGTTGTCGTTCACGATGACGATGAGGTTGCTGCCGAGTTCGGCCGCCCAGTCGAGGCCCTCGAACGCCTCGCCGCCCGAGAGCGAGCCGTCGCCGATTACGGCCACCACGTTGTACCTGTCGCCCACGAGGTCGCGTCCCTTGGCGAGACCGCATGCGAGGCTTACCGATGTCGAGGTGTGGCCGATGACGAAATGGTCGTGCTCGCTCTCACTCGGTTCTGAGTATCCCGAGATCTCGTCATAGCGCGCAGGGTCGATAAAGCCCCAGGCGCGACCGGTGAGCATTTTGTGCACATAGGTTTGGTGCGAGACATCGAAGACGAGCTTATCGGTGGGGGAGTCGAAGACGCGGTGCAACGCGATGGTCATCTCGACCATGCCGAGGTTGGGGCCGGCGTGGCCTCCGTGGGCGGCCAGCTTGTTGACGAGGGCGTGGCGGATCTCGTCCGCGAGCTCGGACAGCTCGCCTGCGGGGATGGCGCGCACGTCTGCCGGCGATTCGATCTTCTCGAGGTACATGGGCTTCCTTTCCGTTGCATTGGTGCTATGGTAGGAAGGACGATAAAACCTAGACCTCACTTTAGGTCAAGGGAAATGTTCCGATGAGGCAAAATCTTTTCGCGCGATTCACCTGATGCCGCGCGATGAGGCGAGCTGGAGTCGAAATCGCCTCGCGGCCTCCGTGGAAGGGGAGCGGTATGTACACGATCGGTCAGGTCTCGGAGATGTTCGGCATTCCGGTTTCGACGCTGCGCTACTACGACAAACAGGGGTTCTTTCCAAATCTGCAACGCTCATCGGGTATCCGCAAGTTCAGCGAAAACGAAATCGAGTCGCTCAAGGTCATCGAATGCCTCAAGCGCTCGGGGCTCGAGATTCGCGAGATCCGGCAGTTCATGGAGTGGGTGGCTGACGGGCCCTCAACCTACTTGCAGCGCAAGGAGCTCATCGAGCGCACCCGTAAGCGCGTGGAAGAGGAACAGGTGAGCCTGCAGCGCACGCTCGATATGCTCATCTTCAAGACTTGGTATTACGAGCAAGCTCTTGCCGACGGCAACGAGGACCGCGTTAAGGCCGTGACTCCCGATGAGCTTCCGCCCAAGATCCGCGCCGCCTACGTTAATTCTCACGAAGGATAACGCGCATCTCGTCTGATTTGACGCATATGGCCGCAGGCACATAGAATCGGCGCGTTGTCGATGGCGAGGAGTAGTGCGGTGAAGAACGTGACGATGCGGGCAGAACGCCCGCTCATCTTTTCGATGGCGCCCATGGAGGGGAACACGGGCCACATATTCCGTCGGGTGCATGCGGAGTGCTTCGGTGCGCTCGACCGCTACTACACGCCCTTTTTGCCGCCTCCGCGCGTGGGCAACCGCTTTGGCGGCAAGGCGCTCAAAGAGATCGAACCGGCCAACAACGAGGGACTGAACGTTACTCCCCAGCTTCTTACCAAGAACGCCGACGAGTTCGTGTGGGCGGCGCAGGTACTGGCCGATATGGGATACGCAGAGGTCAACCTCAACCTGGGCTGCCCGTCGGGCACGGTCGTCGCCAAGGGCAAGGGGTCGGGTGCCTTGCGAGACCCGGACGCGCTCGAGCACTTTTTGGGCGACATATGCGAGCGCTCGCCGCTGCCGGTCTCGGTCAAGACGCGCGTGGGCATCGAAGACGATGCGGAGTTCGGTCGACTCCTGGATCTTTATTGCCGCATGCCGTTGGCTGAGCTCATCGTGCACCCGCGCGTGCAGAAGGACGGCTATCGCGGCCGTCCACGCCGGGGGCTCTATGGCGAGGCGCTCGAGCGCGCACCGTTCCTCGTTGCCTATAACGGTGACATAAACGGCGTCGATGACCTTGCCGCCCTGCTGCGCGACTATCCCGCAACATCCCATGTGATGATCGGGCGCGGCCTGCTTGCCAACCCGGCCTTGGTTCGCATGGCCCGGGGAGGGGAGCGCGCCGATGCGGGTGAGCTCAAGCGCTTCCATGACCGATTGTTCGAGGAGTACGAGCGCGAGATCGGCGGCAACGCGGTCTTTCGCATGAAGGAGTGGTGGGCCTACGCCAGATGCTCTTTTGCAAATCCGCAGGCGGTGGTGCGTCGCGTGCGCAAGACGCGCCGGGTGGAGGAGTATCTCTCGGCGGTCGAGTCGGTGTTCGCAAGCGAGCCGCTGGCGGCCGACCCGCGCTACCGCGCCTCGGCATAAACCTCGCATTCCGATCGGTCGCGGCGCGGTGCATTGTGCGGGTTCTGAATCTCTCGTCAGCCCGTCCGCTCCTGCGCGCGCTTGCGGTACTCGCGTGGGGTGCAGCGGTAGTCGCGCTGAAAGAGCTGGGTAAAGTTGCTCGGGCTGTTGATGCCGACGGCATGCGAGATGTCCGAGATGCTCATGGACGTCGAGACGAGCAGTTCGGCGGCTTTGGCGAGCCGGTGCATGATCAGGTAGCGGGAGGGGCTCACGCCGAGTGATTCCCTAAAGCAGCGCAGGCACTCGCGCTCGCAGATCCCGGCCGCCGCGGCGATCTGCGCCACGGATATGCCCTCGGTGTAGTGTTCTGCGACGTATGCGCGCATGCGCGATACTCGTTCGGTCTTTGCCGAGCTCCTGATGTCGAGCGCGCCCATGGTGTCGGCGCGCTGCCAGGCGAGCAGGATCATCTGCGAGAGATGCTCGCGGCAGCGGATCTCAAAACCGGACCCCTCGGCCTCGAGTTCATCCACCGCTCGTGCAAGGTGGTCGGCAAAGGGCTCCTCTGCCTGAACGCCGGGCTCGAACACGAACATATCGACATTCGACGCGGTTTTGAGCGGGGCGGTGTAGCGTTGTGCGATGAGCGTGCCCGGCCCGCCCGAGACGAGCGACTCGTCAAAGACGACGGAGCGGATATGCGCCCGAGGAGCTCCGCTCGCGCAGTGGGGGCGCCAAGCGTTGATGAACACCGCCATGCCCGGCTCGAGCGTGATGGAGCCGTTGCCCACGGCGAGGCCGAGGGAACCCTCGATGCAGAGGATCGCCTCGAATCCCTCGTGCCAGTGCCAGGCGAGGTCATCGCCCGCCTCGTGGCCGAAAAGCTCGTCGAAACCCCTGCACCCAAAGTCGCGTGTGCCGGCGGCGTTGAGCTCCTGGTTCGTCTCGTCAAGATCGAGAATGCAACGTGGTCCTATGAGCATATGTCCGAATCCTTATAATTTTGGTCTTAAACAGCATGAACTGCAGAAAACCGGGTCGGTAATATTACAAAACAGTGTTCTACCGACCAACAAGGATGTCAATTGTTATCTGTACTGCTGCCCATCATCTATATCGCGTTCGTCTCGCTCGGCCTTCCCGATTCGCTGCTTGGATCCGCTTGGCCCGTCATGTATTCCGAGCTGGGCGCACCCGTGGCGGCTCAGAGCGCGATCACCATGATCATCACCGCCTGCACCATTATCTCGAGTCTGGCGACCTCGCCGCTCGAGCGCAGGTTCGGCGCGGGCAAGCTCACGGCGATCTCCGTGGGCATGACCGCGGCGGCCATCTTCGGCTTTGGCATGAGCACGAGCCTCTGGCAGCTCTGCCTGATCGCCGTTCCGTACGGTCTGGGCGCGGGTTCGGTCGATGCCGTGCTCAACAACTTCGTTGCGCTCCATTACGGCGAACGTCATATGAGCTGGCTCCATTGCTGCTGGGGTATCGGCACGAGCATCAGTCCGCAGATCATGGGATGGGCGATCGTGGGGCCGCTCAGCTGGCATGGTGGCTACTTTGCCGTCGGTGTCATCCAGGCCGCCATCACTGCGCTCCTGATCTTTTCGCTCCCGCTTTGGAGTAGGGCCGAGGCTAAAGGCGTTTGTTCCGATTCCGAGGTCGGGGCAGGCGAGGGCCGGGGCGCAGATGGGTCGGTCTCCTACCTGCAGGCCCTCAAGCTTCCCGGCGCCATTGCTGCGGTGCTGTCGTTCGGTTGCTACAGCGGGTTCGAATATGCCTGCGGGCTTTGGTCGTCGAGCCATCTCGTGCTCGCGCGCGGTATCGGTGAGTCGCAGGCGGCCACCATGGCGTCCTATTTCTATATGGGCATTACCGTCGGTCGACTCGTTTCGGGTGCCGTGGCGCTCCATTTTGGGAGCAAGAACCTGATCCGCATCGGCCAGGTCGTGGTGGCGGCGGGCGTCGCACTGCTCCTCGCGGGTCAAGGTGAACTGGCTCTCTCGTGCGCTCTCGGAATCATCGGGCTCGGTTGCGCTCCGATCTATCCGAGCATCATTTCTCTTACGCCCCATCGTTTTGGCGAACGTGCCTCGCAGTCGATGGTGAGTCTTCAGATGGCATGCGCTTATACAGGGTCCACGCTCGTTCCGCCGGTGATCGCACTCATCTTCTCCGCGGGCGGCTCGGGGCTTTTCCCTTGGATCCTTGCGGGTATGCTCATCGTTATGGCTGTGCTCTCCGAGGTCGCAAATGCAAGGATTGCCGAGTTAAAACGGCAAAAGGCCGCCTAGGTTATACGACAGAAAAGAGGAACCCATGCTTGCCGACTACCATGTTCACTGCGAGTTCTCAGACGACTCGTGGTATCCGATGGCGGATGTCTGCCCCGATGCCGTTAAGCTCGAGCTTGACGAGATCTGCTTTACCGATCATGTGGACTACGGCATCAAACCCGACGTGGACGAGTACCGCGCGCATCCCGAGGGCGTTCGCCTGGACAAGGGCAAGCCGGTGATCAACGTCGACTACCCTGCCTACTTTGCCAAGATCGCCGAGCTGCGCCGCGACTTTGCTGGGCGCCTGAGCATCAAGGCCGGTCTGGAGCTGGGCGTGCAGAGCCATACGGTCGAGAAGAACCATGCGCTCTTTGAGGCATGGAAAGATGAGCTCGATTTTGTTATCTGCTCCATCCACGAGGTGGGCGATTGCGAGTTCTGGACGGGCGACTTCCAACGCGGTCGCACGCAGGAGGAGTACAACTTCGCCTTCTACGAGGAGCTTCTCAAGGTCGTCGAGACGTTCAAGGACTACTCCGTGCTGGGGCATCTCGACCTTATCCGCCGTTATGACCCGGCGGGGGAGTTCCCGTTTGAGAAGACCCGCGACATCGTAGCGGCGGTCCTCGAGCGCGCGATCGCCGATGGCAAGGGTATCGAGCTCAACACCTCGAGCTTCCGCTACGGCCTGCCCGATCTGCAGCCGAGCACCGATGTGCTGCGCCTCTACCACGACCTGGGCGGCCACATCCTGACCATCGGCAGCGACTCGCACAAGCCCGAGCACCTGGGTGCGCATATCGCCGAGTGCCGCGAGCGCCTGCGCCAGATCGGCTTTACCGAGTTCTGCACGTTCGACAAGATGGAGCCGACGTTCCTGCCGCTGTAGGCGTAAGCGCGCTTGACGCTGCGATACACGAGTCGATCGTTTCAAAAAACAAAGCCCCGATGGCGTTGTCGCTGGTAGCGACTGCCAACGGGGCTTTTATATCGGAGGGACTCGGGTTAGCTGGAGAGGGGCGGCTGCAGGTGCCTATGCGCGCCGAGACCCGTGTCCGCAGGGATTACTTGATGTCGCGCCAGTGACGGACGTTGTTCTCCCAGATGTAGGAGTAGCCCTTCGCGAGCTCGCGAGCGGTCTTGGGCTTGGTGCCGGTGACGTCCTCGATGTCGGTGGACGGAACGTCCATGAGGCCCTCGGCGATCGAGCCCTCGTTGGTGACCATGTCGTTGCCGCACCAGGGCACGGGCGCCTGCGAGAAGTCCTCGGTCGCGG
>CAVCLY010000020.1:6920-27576 GCA_963603165.1 Faecalibacterium prausnitzii | reverse complement strand
GGACGGCAGCGCCGACGGCCAGAAGGGCGATGGCACTAGGACGACGACCACGGTTGCAACCACGACGACCTCTTCGGACCGCACCCTCGCCGCCACCGGCGACCGTATCCCGCTCATCGTCGGCGCGCTTGTCGCCCTCGGCCTCCTTGCCGCGGTCGCCGGAACCCTCGGCAAGCACAAGAAGCGGTAGCACTCATTGCAGGCTATCGAACCATTGGAGACCCGGCCGTTCACGCAACGGCCGGGTCTCATCTTGTCCGCACTGACTTCAGCTGTAGGCGGGACGAACCGAGAAGCCGCGAAGCCAAGAGCGCAGATCAATCAAGTGCCCCCTGCAGTTCCCCCGCAACCTCCAGAGTGCGCGCAGCACCGGCTCAGCTAAGTTACCGTCAGCCCGTCGTGGGGTGTCTCTCAGAAACATTTGAGGCAAGGGAACCCTTCCCTGTCCCAAGCTCCTCAGGAGCAGGACGGGGAGGCGTTCCCATTTGCCGAGGTTATTTCTGAGTGACACTCCTCGGCGAGCGTCAGGTTGACCCAGCCGGGTAGACGCGCCGCGCGATCTGGACGCATCCCCCCACTTGCCGAGGTTGTTTTGGGAGGAACGCCGGGTGAGCCGTCAGGTCAAATATATTCACAGCAGCATTACCGCCTAGATGGCTTGCGCTCCCGCGATCTTCGATACGCCTCGCGCTCCCGTCGCTCAGCCTGCTTGGTCTTGATAGCCGCAACAACAAAGTAGAGCGCGGCCGCGGCAACGATGGTCCCCAGGCAAATACCGAGCGGGGCGAGGATTTCGAAGATGTTCAAGAGCGTTCCGCCTTCGTGTTGCCGCGAACTTTTAGTCGTCCTAGCTTAACACCCGCACCGCGCGGGTGCGTGAGTGCTTGATGGAGACACCACGACGACGTCCAGGCTTCCCATAATCGACGAGTCCCTCAATAAAGATAATCGTCACCGCACCTCCATCGCGAGTTGGTCGACTGAAGCGCCGGCACCATCCATTTGCGCACGAGCCCGAAACAATCCACACACAGCTCCCACATAGCAAAACGCTTTACCGAACGCTTTTACCATCCGCCCGGATTCTCGCGCGAAACCACGAGCGTACGGGTTCATACTGGGACGCATCGGATTTGGCACCGCTTTCGACACGGAAGGGAACGATTCGATGGTTCATTCCGACCTGAACGTTCAAGACCTCAAGTACCTCAAGCTGCTCTCCCGGCAATTCCCCAATGAGCAGGCCGTCTTCACCGAGATCATCAATCTGCAGGCGATCCTCAACCTCCCCAAGGGAACCGAGCACTTTATGAGCGACCTGCACGGTGAGTACGAGGCGTTCATGCACATCCTCAACAATTGCTCGGGCGTGGTGCGCGAGCACGTGGACGAGATCTTCGGGGACAGACTCGATGAGCACGAGAAGCGCGAGCTCTGCACCCTCATCTACTATCCCCACGAAAAGATCGAGCTCACCCACGAGCAGATGCTCGACTCCCCCACCTGGTATCGCACCATGCTCGACCGGCTCATCACCGTGGCCCGCGCCCTCTCGAGCCGCTACACGCGTTCCAAAGTGCGCAAGGCGATCCCGCACGACTACGCCTATATCATCGACGAGCTGCTGCACACGCACCCCGACGAGAACAACTACCGCGTGAGCTACCACGAGCGCATCATCGACTCGATTCTCGAGACCGACTCAACCGAGGCCTTTATCTGCTCGCTCGCCGCGCTCATCAAGCGCCTTGCCGTCGATCATCTGCACCTGGTGGGCGATATCTTCGACCGCGGCGGTGGCGCCGCCAAGGTCATGGACCGCCTCATGGAGTACCACTCGCTCGATATCCAGTGGGGAAACCACGACATCGCGTGGATGGGCGCCGCCGCGGGCCAGCCCGCCTGCATCGCCACGGTACTCCGCAACAACCTGCGCTACGGCAACTACGAGATCCTCGAGAACGACTACGGCATCTCCCTCCGCGAGCTCGTGGCCTTTGCCGAGCGCACCTACCTAGAAGAGGACGGCATCGAGCCGCTCATCAAAGCCGTGAACGTGCTGCTCTTCAAGCTCGAGGGGCAGATCATCCTTCGCCATCCCGAGTTCGACATGCAGGACCGCCTGCTGCTCGACAAGATCGATCCCGCGCGCGGTTGCGTGCGCCTGGCCGATGGATGCGAAGCACCGATGCGCACGCGCGACTTCCCCACCGTCGATGCCGCACACCCCTTTGAGCTCAACGCCGACGAGCAGCGGATCATCGACAAGCTCGTTGCCGAATTCACTTCGGCCGACCATCTGCACCGCCACGTGGAGTTCCTCTACGAGCACGGCAGCATGTATCTCGTGTGCAACAACAAGCTTCTCTTCCACGGCTGCGTGCCCATGAACACCGACGGCACCTTTGCCTCGGTGAACTGCATGGGAACCTGGCGCTCGGGCCGCGACTATCTCGACTTCTGCGACGATATCGCTCGCCGTGCCTGGCGCGAGCGCACGCCCGAGACGCTTGACTGGATGTGGTATCTCTGGATCGGCCACAAGTCGCCCACGAGCGGCCGCGAGGTCAAGACCTTCGAGCGGAGCTACATTGCCGACAAGTCCGCCTGGGCAGAGCCCATGGACGCATACTTTACGCTCACGCACGAAGAGGAGCCCTGCAACATCGTGCTCCGCGAGTTCGGCGTGTCGCCTGAGCACGGGCGCATCATCAACGGCCATACCCCCGTCAAGACCAAACAGGGCGAGCAAGCCATCCGCGCGGGCGGCAGGCTGCTCGTGATCGACGGCGGTTTTTGCCGCGCATACCATCCGCAGACGGGTATCGCCGGCTACACGCTCATCTCGAGCTCCCGCGGATGCCGCCTTAAGGCGCACGAGGCCTTTAAGAGCGTACGCGAGGCACTCGAGAACAACGCCGATATCCAAAGCGAGACCTATCGCTTCGACGTGGCCGAAAAACGCCGCATGGTGAGCGATACCGACACGGGCGCCGTCATCCGCGACCAGATCAGCGACCTGCGCCGCCTGCTCGACGCCTACCGCTGTGGTGTGCTCGAGGAAAAGCGCTCCTAGCGCCGCGCTTGGTCTAAACTACGGACGTTTTGCAATCACCCGGCCCGCCACCCGCGCGGGCCGCTTACGTTAAGGCAGGTTCGCATGGGCAAGCTCATCGCACAGATCATGAAGTTCGGCGTCGTGGGCGTCGTCGCGACCATCATCGACTTTGCCGTGATGAATCTCCTGTACTACGTACTCGGTCTCGACATCCTCGTGGCGAACACCGCGGGTTTTGTGATCTCGCTCATCTTCAACTATCTCGCGAGCATGAAGTACGTGTTCGCGCACAAAGAGGGTATGAGCCGCAAGCGCGAGTTCGTCATCTTCGTCGTGCTCTCTGTGATCGGCCTCGTGCTGAACGACGGCATCGTGCTCGCGCTCAAGGGCGGCCTGGGGCTCGAGGCCAATATCGCCAAAGTCTGCGCAACCGCACTCGTGATGGTCTACAACTTCGTGACCCGAAAGATCTTCCTCGAAGGAGACGAGAGCAAGTAGCGCCACGCCTCGGCTCGCGCTAAGAAGACAAGGTTCACCGCGTCGATCGAGCGAAAACCCGAATGGGACTTCCGCCGTCTTCTGCGCACCGCATTCGGCCCGAGCCAACCGATTGTTCGCGCTCAACCGTGAAGAACTTGTGCCGGACACGTGCGTTATATGTAGCGATACCGCATGCGCGCTTACCGCGCCGTAACAAAAGCTTTACAGTCTTTACCCGTTGCTCATACAGCTCGGTCGCGCTGACCCACGATGCATCAAAAGGAGGATGAAATGCGCGCAGCACTTGCAAAGCCCGGAACTCACCAGTTCCTCAAGTTCGCCATCGTGGGCCTCATCTCCTTCGGCATCGACTGGGGTATGCTCATTGCCATGGTCGAGTTTTTGCACCTGAACTTTCTCTTCAGCACCACTGTTTCGTTCATCACCTCGGTTGTGGTGAACTACTGGCTGAGCCTTAAGTACGTGTTCGACCACCGCGAGGGCATGAGCCGCAAGCGCGAGTTCACCATCTTCGCGATCCTCTCCGCCATCGGCCTTGGGCTCAACGACATCTATATGTTCGTGGGCGTGGCCATGCTCAACATCGGCTACCAGGCCATGAAGGCCATCGCGACGTTCCTGGTGACCTGGTACAACTACTTCAGCCGCCGCCGTTTTCTCGAGGGCGCGCACTAAGACCGAATCGAGAACAAAGATTCAAATGCAAATGGCACCTAAGATCAGGTGCCATTTTCTTTATCGTTCGGCTATCGCCACGTGGGCCAGTTCTCAACAAGCAACCGGCAGCATGCACGCACGGCAACGGGAAAAGTCTTGAGGCTTAATAGCCTCCGCATAAGAACGGACCTGTCGAGTTCCTAGCGCTTGACGAGCGACATCACGACCATCATCCCCACGATGCACACAAGGCCGACAAAATCGAAGGCCGTGATCGCGCTGCCCAGGAATACAGCGCTTGCAAGCGTGGCTACAATGGGCACGAACACGAGCAGCAGGCTCCCGAGCATGGGGCCAGCCTCCTTGAGCCCCTGCATGGCCAGCAGATACCCCAGAATGGCGCCGCAGATCGTCGTGCCGGACACGGCTCCCCAACCGCACGCATCGAGTACCGGAAGACCGCTCCAGGGATGGGCTACAGGAAGCAGTATGATGCCGCCGAGCGTCATCCCCACCGCATTGACCGCAAGCGAGCCGTAGCGACTGAGCGCATAGAGCGGCAAGGCGTTGTGCAAAAACCCGAGAACGCTATCGAACAGGCATCACGCGATTCCGCCCGCGGCGAGGGCGAGCGACGACGGATCCCCTTTGGTGGCGATGAACCACACGCCGGCAAGGGCGAGCGCAAGCGCCAAAAACTCCCCGCGCTTAGGCGCGTGGCGCTCGCGCACGCAGGTGTAAACCATCATGTACACAAGCGAGACCTGGTTGATAAGTGACTCGGTACCCGCGTTCGTGGCGCGGATGGCCACGATGTAGACGATCTGGTAGAGAGCGATGCCCAGCGCCGCAAACAGAGCAGTGCCCACCATCGCGCGCCGGTCGCGCACGAGGCCGAAAAGCCTTTCGCGCTGCAAAGCGAGGCAGATGGTGCAGAACACGATCCCGCCCGCAAGAACGCGGAGGCAGCCGAGCCACGCGGGCTCCACGCTGTAGTTCGAAGTAAGAAAACTCACGAACACCCCGGAGACGCCCCAAAAGCACGCACCCACAACACCCATGGCAATACCGAGCACACGCCTGTTTGCAGAGATCTCGGACATCGCATTTGCAAGCAAATCTCTCACTACCGCTCCTCTCTCGCTGTCGTCCTGAGCCATTCAACCATCTGTTTCAGATAAAGTACAATTCATAGTTATGAAGGCTTCCATCAATTTAGTTGATAGGTGGTAAAGATGGAGACGCGCTCAGCACGCACTTTTGCGCGCCTTGCCGAAGTGAGGAGCTTCACCAAGGTTGCCGAGGAGCTCGGATACACGCAGTCGGCCGTGACGATGCAGATCAAGCAGCTCGAACGCGAGCTCGGATGCACGCTCTTTGAACGCATGGGGCGCACGGTGCGCCTTTCGCCCGAAGGCGAGCGACTCGTGCCCATAGCGCATCGCATGCTGCAAGCTTCCGAAGAGGCCGCCCGAATCGCCCAGGCCCCCGACGACGTGCGCGGCACGCTCAGAATCGGCGCGATCGATTCCATGCTCGTGAGCGATCTGCCGAGTGTGCTTGTCGAGCTCACGCGAACCTATCCCAATGTGCGCATCTCGACCCATCAGGGCACCCTCGACGACGAGTTCACCATGCTCAAGAGAAACGAGATCGATATTCTGCTCTTCTTGGATAAGCAGATCTATATCCCCGAATGGATACGGGCTCTTGAGCTCCCCGGCAAGGCTCGCTTCTTCGCAGGTGCCCAGAGCCCGCTCGTGCGCAAACGCCACATTCCGCTCAAGAAGATCCTCGAGCAGCCGCTCTACCTCACCGAACGGGACATCAGCTACAGAACGGCACTCGAACAGGCCGTAAACGCACAGGGGTATGAGCTCACCCCAAGAGTCGAATGCGGAAGCACCGAGACGCTCGTGCAGCTCTGCACGCAGACCGGGGGCGTGACCTATCTCCCCGAACGCGCCTGCTCCGCCGCGGTCCGCTCGGGCAAGCTCGCCGCACTCAAGGTCGATATACCGGAACTCGACCTGTGGTACCAGCTCGTTTACCATAAAAACAAGGTCGTATCGCCTCAGATGGAGCTCTTTATCCAGCTCGTGCACGAGCAGCTCGGCGGAACGGGCGCCGAGGGTTCTGAAATTGCGTCGTGAGTAGACAAACTTCCGGAAAACGGGGAGCGAATTCGTAGGGCCCACGTAGGGCAAGACTTTTCAGCACGTTTTCCCATGATTCAGAGATCAATTATCGTGATCTATCCGAAAGCCAAGGATTTACTTCCCGTTATCCGGAAGTATGCTTTGGCTAATTTTTCCGATTCAGCACTTTTACCCCTCCATAGCAGATGGGGGCACTCCGACGGAGTGTCCCCAATCCAAGCCAGAACGATGCAATTGTTTTAAACGAGCACTTCAGCCGCCTACATCAAAGCGGACGCAAGTCTTAGTTAATCGCTGGTTAGTCGCTCGTCACGTAATACCAGACGACCTTGTCGCCGTTCGAGAGTTTGTAGTTGCTGCATGCCGTCATGGGGGTTACGCCGTTAACGGAATACATCCAACCACTGGTAGCGCCATGTTCCTTCTCGGCCAAGCCGCCGATCGACGACACATAGATGCCGTACTGGGTATTCGAGGCGCTCATGTTCACGCCTGTGGCCTTAAGAGCGTCGTACACCGTGGCGCCTTGGGCTAACGACACCGTGGCAGACGAGCTGCCGGCGCTGACCTTAGACGCGTCGACGGTCACCGAAACCGTGATGGCGCTCTGCTCGGCCGACGATGCGGACGAGCTCGTCGAGTTCGTCGAGGTGCCGGCAGAAGCGCTCTTGGAACCCGAAGTCGTGGATGCAGCGGAGGACCCCGAGGCGGTGCCGGCCGAGCCGGACCCAGATCCAGACGAACCGCTTGCGGCGCTCTCCCCCGTCGACAAAACCGAATAGGTCTGCCCGTCGGAGGTGAGCACCTCGCCTGCCTGCGTGGTCTCGGCAACAACCGTTATCTCGCTGCCGTCGGGAAGCACGGGCGCCGTACCGGATTTTTGCTCATATGCGGGCCTGTCGACCGACGCATAGGCATCACCCGAGATGGCATAGCCC
Source organism: Faecalibacterium prausnitzii (assembly GCA_963603165.1). GTDB lineage: Bacteria > Actinomycetota > Coriobacteriia > Coriobacteriales > Coriobacteriaceae > Collinsella. The sequence continues at coordinate 20,263 of CAVCLY010000020.1, read as the reverse complement.
GTGCAGCCGCCAAGAATCTCCTCCACGTATTCAGCGGAACTCTTGCGCGAGACCGGATACGTGAGCGCGATGCGCACGTCGCCCGCCATGTCTTCTTGGATCCAGACGATGCGCTTGATGCCGACCTTTTGCTTGCGTGCCCATGTTGCAAGCGCCGCAGCGCGATGGGCGGCACTATCGATGGCCGTGGAGGCAGCATCGGTCGAGGCGTTCTCGACCCAGATGGTGCCGTCTTTGAGAATAACGCCAGCCTGATCGGACGTGAGCGCAAGGTTGAGCTCGCCGTACTTGAGCTTGGCGAGCGCAGCCTTTACATCGTCGACGGAGACACTCCGCTTGCTCGACTTGAGCTTGGTCGCGCCTGAAGACTCTTCGCCCTCGGTAGAAGACGCCGTGGTCTTAAAGGCATCGCCGCCAAGGAACGCCAACGGGTCGCCGCCCTGAGCATAGGTCGCTGCGGACCAGCCGCAAAACGCGATGACGACAACGGCGAGGACAGCCACGACGGCACGCAGCGCGGCCGAGTTCTTGCCCGACTTGGGATCAAGGTTCTTGCGATCAAGATCTGCCATGCCTACTCAGCCTCCTTCTTGCGCTTGAGGAGCACGAGAGCGAGCAACACGGCACCGACGCCGATGCCGACGAACGGCCAGATCGGCAGGCCACGCGCGTTCTCCACGGCAGCACGGGCGGTGACGAGGGTGCCGCCCTCCTCATCGGATACTTCGGCCGATGCATCAGTCGAATCGAACCCGCTCAGCAGCGCCGCGCGGGCATCGGTGTTGCTACTCAGAGCCGAGGAAAGCGAGGCGGACGCGTTGGACTTGAGCGCGATATTCACGCCCGAACCCGAAAGCGCGGCGATCTGCTTGATAGCCGCGGCCTTGTTGTCGTTGCCGCTCTCGCCATCGCCCTTCTTCTCGCCCTTCGAATCGTCGGTCGAGTCGCCCTTCTTGTCGGAGTCATCCTTCTTAGGATCGCCCTTCTTAGGATCGTCTTTCTTGGGCTCGTCCTTCTTGGACGAAGCCTGTGCGCCGATGCGGAACAGATGGCCCGAATCGTTGGTGTAATACAGGTTGCCCTGAGCGTCACAGCTAATGGACGCCATGCAATAGTTGGCCATGCCGCTCGCAGGCGAGAACAGCAGCGAAGCCTCGGTATCGCCCACCTTGTACACATAGACACCGCCACCGGATGTGTAGTTGGGATAGTCGCCTGCGACGTCGCCGTTCAAGGTGAAGTACACGTAGATCTGCCCATCGCGTGTGGAGACGAGCGGCGTCGACTTGGACTCCGCCGCAAGCGCGGAGCCGTTCGCGCTCGTCACCTTGTTCACGCTCATGCTCGAGAGATCGATGATGGCCAAAACGCCCTTGAAGCCGTCGGCGCCGCCCACATAGGCGTAGCCGCCGCAGATGGTCGGCGTCGATGTCGAGGCACTCGCAAACGAAACCTTGCCCGTCTCGGCGAGCGTGCCGTCCGAAGAAACGCTCAAGCGGTGCAGCACGCCGTCTTTCGAAACCGCATAGACGCTGCCGTTATCGAGAACCAGAGAGCTTCGGATGCTCACGTCGGAAATCTTGAGCGAGGAGAGCTTCTTCGAAAGGTCGGCAGACCACGCCGTCACGGTGCCCGAATCGTCACCGATAACAAAAGCATTGCCGACGCTCACGCCACCCGCCCAGTAATAACCGGTGCTCGCACTCGTTTGCGAGCCGGCCTGGGCACCCGTGGCCAGGTTCACGCGACGCAGCGTTCCCGCGCTCGCGTTGTAGGACATGTCAAACGAATCGACGGTCGCAACATACACATAACCGTCGTTGACCGCGAGCGAGGAGACCGACTGCGAGCCAGACGCCACAGCATCGCTCACCCAGACGGTCTCGAGGGTGCTCGCCGATACCGCTTGCAGGTACCCGCCCGCAAGCGGAACGATGATGAGGCCATCGGCATAGACGGCACGGCAAGTCGAATCCATGGCGCGCGCGAGCGTGACGCTCTTCTCGACCTTGCCCGTGGCGGGATCGATGACCTGAAGGCGCGCAAGGCTGCTCATGGCGGCCCACGTGACGGGGTCATACGAGGTTGAGCCCGAAACAACGTAGAGCTTGTTCGCGATCACCAGCGGTGTGGATGCCGAAAGGCTCGCGCCCGCAGCGATCTCCGCATCGGTCAGCAAGCTCTTGACCCAATCCGCATCGGTGCCCGCGATTGCAGTGTTGGTCGAGGTGGTCGCCCCCGTACCACCGTTGGCATAGCCGTTCCACTGCACGTCGAGCGCCGTGCGATCGGCAGTCGGATTAGTCTCGACGTCATCCGCGGGCTTCTGGGTGCCATCGCCCTTGACATAGCGGAACTCGATACAGTCGCCATCTTTAACGCAGTAGCTCGGAGCGCCGACGTCCGCGTAGTCGTTGTTGACGAAGAACGACCAGTAGCTCCACGGAGCACTGTCCGAGGTCCCCAGAACACGACCGTCGGGCATCGTCGCCGACGTAAGCCCAAACGCACCCACAACCAGATCGGTGCACCCGGCCTTTTTCATAAGGTCGTCGAGGACATCTTCGGCGGTCTTTTTGTCGTCGTAGGCAAACGTGACCTCGGTGAGGGGGACGACGGTTTGCGCAGAGTACGTACCGTCGGCGCTCGAAGCGGAGACGCCCGTCACCTTGGCATTGACGATGATCGTCTTACCCTCATTGGGGTCCGGGGCACCCGTCGTACCCCTCACCGTAAACGTGGCGCTTACGTCTTGTCCGGCGAGCTTGGCATATGTCTCGTTCTCCGGGTAGCGCTCGGCGTAGCGGGCGTACTTCTCGCTAGTCAGACGCGAGGCGACGGTAACCTTGGTGTTGTACTCGCGCTGCGTGACGAGCAGGTTCTCGTGGGAGACCACAGAAGAGTCGCTCGACTTGAAGAGGCGCCAGCCCTGGGAGCCCATGTCGTCGTAGCCCTCGAGCTCGACAGGCACGATGCCTGAGCCGACCACGGAAGCGTCGCTCGTGCTGTAGGCCCAGGCGAGGTTGCCATCCGCATCGAGATACGCCTTCTGGAACGCGTGCATGTTGCCGGTGACGGCAGAGGCGTCTTGGCCGTTCAAGATGGCCGTTGCGTAGCCCGCCTTCGCGGCCTCCATGAGCTTGAGCTCGCGCGCAAGGTCTTCGGCATCCAGCGGCGCGATCTTGTACTCCAGGGTCTTAGTAGCCGAGATCTCTGCGTTGGATTTATCGGTCACCGTGCAGGTGACCTTGACCGTTGCCGCCTTCTCGTCCGGCAAAGGCTGGTACACCGTGCCCTTGTAACCGTTAAAAATGACGTCCTTGGTGTCGGCAGAGTAGGTGACGCTGTAGACCTTGCCGTCCACGCCGATGGTCGCGGGGCGCGGCATCTGCAGGTCGGCTGAGAGGCCATCCTTGTCGGCAAGGGTCGTGGTGCCGAAGTAGGTCACGGAGTCGTAGGTAAAGGCGGCATCGACCTTGGACTGCAGCTCGGCTTTATCGGTCTCCACCTTGGCCGGGTCGGCCTTGACGGTAACGGGGAACTCCGCGGATCCGGAAAGCGAGTCGTTGCCGGAAACGAGTTTGACCGTGGCGGTGAGCGTAACTGCACGATCGGCCGCAAAGCGCGTGACCGTGCCGGAATAGTCGGACCAGCCATAGCCGCTGACGGAGATGGCGGAGGCATCTGAGCTTGCCCAGGATACGGCGAACTTTTTGGCTGAGCCTGTGCGATACGGCAGGGTGAGTTTGCTCGTCACGGACTCAGCGGAATCGCCCGCGGAGTAGCCGATGGAGAGTCTCTTTGCCGCATCGTCGAGGAGCGACTGCAGCTTGCTCTCGTCCCAAGCGACCTCGGTCGTCTTGCTCGGCGCGTAGTCGACGGTCTCACCGGCACGCGAGAGCTCAAACGTCACGGAAGCGCGGCGCAGGTTGTCGATGCTGTAGCCCGAGTAGACATTCGGATCGATGAAGAAGAACGTGACGTCGCCGTTGGTATCGTCGGTGGAGGTCGAGATGCCTACGGTCGCGTTGGCATCGGTCGAGGAGAACGTGGCGGACTTCACGCAAACATCGATATCGCTGTAGCCGAGCCCCACGAGCTGTTCCTTGAGCAGGTCGTTTACGTTCGCGCCCTTGGCGGAGTACGCGACGGAGAGGCTCTTGTTCGCGTTCTTCAGCTGCTGGATCGCTCCTGCAAGGGAGTCCTTGGCGGTAACGGTATTTGCAGAAGCGAGGTCGACCGAGGACGCACCGCTCGTGACAACGACCTTGAGCTTCTTGCCGGCTGCGGCCTCGGGAACCGCAGTCTTCGCGCTGGTTAGGCCCTCAAGCAGGGTGGCGTTGTCATCGTCGTCGACGGCATACCAAGTAAAGGTCACGTCTTTGGTAACGTCGATACCGTTCGTGGTGGAACCGTCCACACGCTTGGCATACGCCGTCGCGGAAACGGTATCGCCGGTAATGAGGTTGGTCGTCGAGCCGTTGATCTGCGGCGATGTGGTAACGCGCAACAGATCGTATGCACCGTTCGCGGTAACGGCGGCCGAGGAAACCCACTCGACGTTGTTGTCGAGCGCGTAAGCCGTGACCTTTACGTACTTGCCCGCAAGGGATTCGGTCAGCGTCAGCGCGCCCGTGCTCGCGTCCACGCCGTCGGAGAGCTTGTCCCACGCCTTACCATCGTCGCTCGCATACCAGGTCAGAGTGAGCTTGGCGTCGCTCGGCAGATCGGAGGTCGACCAGCTGCTCGAGCCGGGAATCTTAACACTCGGCGTGAGCGTCGTGCCCACGGTGAGCGCGCTCGTAGTTGCCTCGGCAGGGGCAACGCTCGCCAGCTTGTACTGACCGGCCAGCGTGACGGGTCCCACGGGGTTGACGCTCGTGGCGCTGCCGTAGTAGCTCTTCGACTGCGTGCTCTTGACGGAGTTCTCGCTCGTGGCGATCACGCGAATGTACTTGCCGACCATCGAGTCGGCAACCACATACGTCGCGCTATCCGCAGCACCGTCAATCTTCTTGAAGTTCGCGTCGGACGTCGTGTTGCTATCGGCGTACTGCCACTGGTAGTGGACGGTATCCGTGCTCTCGACGTTCGTATATGAGTTGCCCTTAGTCGCCTTGGCGGTGAGGGTCGCACCCACTTGCACGGCACCGGAGCTCTGCGCACCCGAGACGCTCACGCCGTAAAGCTCGACGGACCCTGCCTCGACCACGGCCACGGCGCTCGACTTAACCTCGCCAAAGCCGCCGTTAACACAAGCCTGCACGTACTTGCCGGCGTAGGTCGCGACATCAGGAGTGAAGGTATTGGTCGTGGCGCCATCAATCTTGTTGATGCAGGAGCTGCTCGACTCACCCCAATACCACGACCAAACAACCTTCTCGTTGCCAGTCACATCGGTGCCGGAAACCTTAGCCGAGGCGGTGATCTTCGTGCCCGCCAGGACTTTTGAGGTCGCATCGAGCGTAACCGTGGTCACGTTGACGGACCCCGCAGCGGCAATGGCATTCGTGGCGCGCGTGGTATACGTGCTGTCGCCGACCGCAGACGATACAACGCACTTAACGAACTTGCCCTCATACCCGGCAAGCGAGAGCGAGCTTTCGGTGGCGTTCGCGATGTCGGCATAGGTGCCGTTCTTGGCATCGGAGGCCTGCCACTGGTAAACCAACTTGGAGGAATCGATATAGTCGGAGGCACCCTTCTCCTTGGCGAGCGCCTGAACCGTCTGGTCGACGGTATAGGCGTAGCTGCCCGAAGTTGACCCCGCCGGCGCGAGGATAGCCGAATAGATTTCGACCGCATCTTCCGATTTCTCGACGGCGTTCTTGAGCGACGGCGTGGCATACTCCTCGGTGCCGTGCGTCACACGGCATGCCACGAACTTGCCGATAAGGTCGGAAGTCAGCTTGAGCTGGCGCGAAGTGGCCCCGTCAATAGCAGCGTACTCGGAGGGGATGGACGAACCGGTCGATTTGGAGCTGCCCGCGTACCACTGAAAGCCAAGATATTCGTAGTCGTCCTCTTGCAGCGCCTGCACCGTCTCGTCATCGTCTTCGTAATAGGCAACCACCTCGACGGTTTCGCCGGCCTTAGCGGTATTGCTGCCCTCGCTAAGGCTGTTGCCGTATATATCGAAGACGTCGACCGAGGTGAGCATGCCGAAATCATCTGACGCCAGCGCGATGTCGCTCTCGGTGCTCTGCACCGTCGCTTCGTCGGCGTTGCCGTTTGCAGAAGCCTCGCCCTGCTGGGTGCTCCCCTGCTCCGAGGACGCTGCCTGCGATGCGGCCTCGGATGCGTCCGCGCCGTCCTGCTCCTCGCCTGCGTTGGCCGACGCGCTTGCGCTCACAGGCTGCGCATTCCCAGAAGCCGTCTGGCCCTGGTCCACGGCCTCAGAAGACGTCTCGCTCGTGCTCTTGCCGGTGCCGGTCGCGTTGGCACTCGAGTTCGCACCCTCAGCCGTGCTCGCACTCGGCGTCGCCTCTTGCGCAGCCTCAGCGATGCCCTCCACGCCATCGGCCCAGAGCTGGGCAGGCGTTGTGCTGAACGTCATGCCGAACGTCAGCAACACCACCAGCGCCTTGGTAGATATGCACTTGAGTCTTCTTGCAAAGGGCACCGCACGGCACCCATCTGCGCCACACGGCTCCACGCCGGCAGCGCTCTTGAATTCGATCACTCGAACCCCTTCCATCCAGAGCCGCGCGCCGCAACATAGCGGCGCATAGATGGGAGGCGATCCGACTTGACATCAACCATCCGCGCGCGCCGTCCGATTTGCGGCGCCGTGTACCCGCGGATGTCCGAGATACGGTTACTGGCACAGCCGGGGACTCTCACCCCGATTCTCCTGGGCGCATGCGCCCGTGCGTCTCCGCACCACCATCTTGGCCATCTTTTTCAGAGAATCAGCCTAACACAGAACGCGTGAGCAGATTTCCATAACCGCAGGAAAAGGGGTCATTATTTAGGACGCTGTCGGTCTTATTCGCGCAGTTGGAACAAAGTCCCTTACAGCCGAATCACACGAGCACTGAGTCCGTCTACGAAGTCGCGGTAGTGCGTGGCCACGATCACGGTCTTGCCTGCAGCGGCAAAGGCGCGCAGGAACTCGGTGACGGTTTGCTCCGAGGCCTCGTCGAGCCCGTTGGTCGGCTCATCGAGTACGAGCACATCCGGGTTCATGGAGACGACTGCAGCCAGCGCAACGCGCTTTTTCTGACCGCCGGAGAGCCTATACGGCGCACGGTCGAGCAGGCCATCGACCCCGAAGATCCGGCAGGCATCCATCACGCGGCGCTCAAGCTCGTCTGCGCCAAGACCCCTCTGCGAAGGTCCGAACGCGACCTCTTCGGCCACGCTCGAGCAGAAGAGCTGCGCGTCGGCGTCTTGGAACACGTAGCCTACGCGCTGGTGAAAGCGCTTTGCCGCAGTCTCATCCGCAAGTGCCGACCGATCGATGCGCGCGCCCTCAAAACGGTACTCCCCCGCCTGGGCGAACTCGAGCCCGTTGATGATGCGCATGACGGTGGTCTTGCCGCAGCCGTTGGGGCCCACGAATGCCACGATCTCGCCCGCGCGGACCTCAAACGAAACGTCCGCGAGCACGGGCTCGCTGTCGTACGAAAACCCGACGTTATCGAAGGCTATGATCGGATGATCGTCCATAGACGTGCTGGCCCCCTACTGGAACTGACAAATCAAAAAGAACGCAACGAGCATAGCAAAGCACAGCGCATACACGGCGTCCGCATGCCCAAGCGATTGAGCCACAGGGCGCGGATAGGTGCCCGAAAAACCACGGCAGCGCATGGACTCCTCCATCGCGCGCCCCTGCTCATAGGCCCTGAGAAACGTCATGCCCATCACGCCCGCAGCGCCTGCTGCGGCACTCCCGCGCGGAGGCGCACCGACGCTCCTGAGCAGCAGTGCCTCGGAGAGCGATACGGACGTGCGCCCCAAGACCTCGATGTGCTTGAGCGCCATGTCGAGCGTGAAGATCACCACATCGGGCAGATGGAGCACCCGGAGCGCAGACGCGATCCTGTTCCAGGGGACGGTGTGGGACACACCGAGCACAAGGCTCACGTTGATGAAGGTCTTGACGCCGATGCGCAGCATGGCGGCCGCCGACGACGCCCCGAGCAGGAGCGCCGGGAGCGCCAGGACCCAAGCAAGGGCAGCGGCGGCGAGTGCCGGAAGAAACGTGGCCTTGAGCGCACGCTCCGGGCGGATGGCAGCGAAGATCAACGCGAGCGCAAACAGAGAACCCGTGAACAGAAAGCTCCGCGAGAGGCAGACCATGAGGACGAGCGCAAAGAGGCCGGCGAGCCTGAGCGGCGCGGCAACGCGAGCGAGCGCCCGGTCGAGCGGCGAGCCCGTCCCAGCGCCGCCCCCAAAGCGCACGTTCTCGAGCAGCGCCGTGAGCCTGAGCACGTTCTTGCGCATGAACGACGAGCGGTCACGTATGGGCACGTACTCCTCGTGCTCGTACAGCCAAACGGGAAGCTCCATGGCCTCGGCGCTTCTTCTTTAGGCGCGAGCCGCGCGGTCGCGCACGGCAAACGAGGCAAAGCGGAAGGCGATCACGAGCACGCAGGTGCCGATGGCGGCCGAGAGCACGTAGACCGCAGCCTGGCCGGCAAAGCCAAAGCCGGCCTCTTCTGCAAAGGACTGCAGGTAGTCGCCCGAAACGAGCCCGTCGGCAAACGTCGCGGCATCGAGCCCAACCGACGCCTGCAGGGAGGAGTCGCCCGTCTGCTCCACGGCCTCGACGGCACCAGCGGCATCCCACTCGCCCCAAGCGTCGCCCGTGGCGAGAAGGCCGAGCGGAGTGGCCACGGCAAGCACCACGAGCAGAAGCGCAACCGGAGCAAGCGAGCGCGTGCGCGGCTTGGGAGAGACCTCGGCACCATCTACGCCCACGGCGAACGTCGCGGCCTCGGGTCCGGCGATGACCTCTGGGGCCACACGCTTGATGAACGCGTAGATCGCCGCCGTCGTAGCACCTTCAACAAAGCCGGCCACGAGCATATGGGGAACCAACATGGCCGGAATGGAAACAGCGAGCGGGAACGGGCAGTAGAGCGGAGCGCCCGCGGCGTCGGTGAAGAGTAGCGGCTGCACGCCGAACTCCACCGCAGCACAGAGGGCGGCAGCGTTGAGGCCGACCCAACCGGCGATCACCGCCGCGCCAGATGTACCCCAAGCCTTACCTGCCACGCGCGGCTGCACCAAGCGGAAGGCGGCCGTGGCCACGAACGGCAGCACGAACGCCATGTTGAGGCAGTTCGCCCCGAACGTGAGGATGCCACCGTCGCCGAAGAGCACGGCCTGGAGCCCCAACGCCACCGACACGGCGATGCAGGCGGCCTCGGGACCCAAGAGCAGGGCCACGAGCGCGCCGCCCACGGCATGACCCGTGGTGCCACCCGGGAGCGGAACGTTGAACATCATGAGCAAGAACGAGAACGCGGCGCAAATGCCGAGGAACGAGACCTGCTCGCGCGAGAGCGCGTGACGCACATGGCGCACGCAGTGGACCCAGATGGGGACCATCGCCACAGCAGCGACGGCATCGGTTTGGGGCGAGAGATAGTTATCGGGAATGTGCACGGTTCCTCCTGGCTCACGACGCGCAGAGCGTATCGGGGTCGAGTGTTACGATTGCGGCAAATCGTAACACCGATAGCGGTCGTTCGCGAACCCGCGCTATGATGTGCGCAATCTGTAACAATCAAGCGCGGCGCTACGCACGGTGCCCGCAAACATAAAAGGAGCAGCCATGACAGAGAACAAGCCCGAGCGCGCCGAGGTCGAGAGCTTTACCCTCGATCACACCAAAGTGCGCGCACCCTACGTGCGCCTCATCGGCACCGAGACCGGCCCCGCCGGCGACGTCATCTCGAACTACGACGTGCGCCTGACCCAGCCCAACGCCACCGCCATCGAGACCGGCAGCCTCCACACGATCGAGCACATGCTCGCAACCTACATGCGCCCGCGCATCGAGGGCTATATCGACTGCTCCCCCTTTGGGTGCCGCACCGGATTCCACCTGCTCTGCTGGGGCGAGCACGACCCGGCCGAGGTCGCCCGTGCCCTCAAGGCCTCGCTCGAGGACATCGCCTACCGCACCGAGTGGGCCGACGTGCCCGGCACCGAAGCGGCGAGCTGCGGCAACTATCGCGACCATTCCCTCTTTGGCGCCAAGGAGTGGGCGCGCCTGGTGCTTAAGGCGGGCATCAGCTCCGACCCGTTCGAGCGCAAGCTCGTGTAGCCAACATGCTCCAAGTGTCAACCCCCTATAACCCTCAAGCTGAGCTTTAAACTCTACGGTATCTCGACAAATGCCCAAACCTGCTGCTCAGGGGCACCTTAAACCTCAACCTGAACCTTCAAAAAAGCCTAGGGTTCAAGTTGAGGTCTAAGGCCGGGAGTAGAATGTTTCCAGCGTCTTTCGTAACTTCCATTGCAAAGGACACCTATGATCGACTCAAAACATTCTGCCGCCCAGGTCTTCGCATCGCGCCCCGGCCGCCTCATCACGAGCGCCGCGCTTGCCGTCGCCCTTTCCGCAACGCCTGTCCTCGTCTCCCCCGCGTTCGCCGACTCGCAAAGCGACATCGAGGCCGCGCAGGAGCAAATCGACAGCTCGGCCGCCGCTTATAACGAGGCGCAGTCCAAGCTCGATGAGCTGCAGCAGCAGATCGACGACAACACCGCGAGCATCGCCGAGCTCGAGGCCAAGATGCCCGAGCAAAAGCAAAAGGCCGCCAAGGCCATGAAGGAGCTCTACAAGTACCGCAAGGGCAACAACTCGATCGTCACCACGATCGTGAACTCCGCCAACCTGAGCGACTTCCTCACCACCTGCACCTATATGGACCAGATCACCTCGTCGAGCACCGAGGAGATCGAGCAGCTCGCCGAGATGCAGTCCGAACTCGAGAAGAGCAAAAACGAGCTGCAGGCCTCTAAGAGCGAGCTCGAGAGCCAAAAGGAAGAGGCTTCGAGCGCGCTTGCAAAGGCCCAGAAGGTTCGTGCCGCGGCGCAGGCCCGCGCCGAGCAGGAGGCAGCTGAGCAGCTCGCGCATCTCGAGAGCGTGGAGTCGTCGGGCTCGCGCGACTCGGGCACCGATAGCCAGAACACGAACAACACGGCAACGGCCACGAACCAGCAGGTCGACACCAGCACGTCCACGAGCGGTAGCGTGAACTGGTCGAGCGACAAGAGCGCGTTCGTTTCGCAGTGGGCCTCGCGCATCAACAACTACCTTGCGGGCTCGCCGCTCGCGGGCCACGGTCAGACCTTTGCCGAGGCTGCATGGGATAACGGCGTCGACCCGCGTTGGTCGCCCGCCATCGCAACGATCGAGAGCAGCAAGGGCGCCGCGTGCTTCCGCCCTTACAACGCCTGGGGCTGGATGGGCAAGAGCTTTAGCGACTGGGATTCCGCCATTCGCGCGCACGTTGCCTATCTCAAGAGCATGTACGGCAGCACGCTTACCCCGCAGGCCGCCAAGACCTACTGCCCGCCCACGTGGCAGGACTGGTACAACAAGGTTGCCGCGCAGATGAACGCCATCTAGCGAGCGGCCCGGCAAATCAAACCCTGCCCCGCTTCGATAGGGCGCAGCAAAGGCTCCGTGTAAATCCCGCGCGGAGCCTTTTCTTGTCGAGCGCGGACGTTTACTCAAGAAACATCTTCGCTGGTCGATAGCGTTATTAGTATCAGGACATGCAATCGGGAGCTCATGAGGATGCGCTATAACGACAAGGGCGTTTAATCCATCCGCGTGCCTTGCCGTACGCGCGCGGAGCAACCGACAACGTGCGTCATCGAACCCTGCAACATGCCAGATGGCGGTCAAGAACCGGCCCTTACAGTTTCTGAATCTCGCCCGCGGCGAGCCCGATAGCCATAACGATCGCATAGAGCGCAACCATGATTACAAGGGCACGCACGATATACCGCCAACCCCGCGCGCTATCGAGGATGGGGGCATATGCACGCAAGCGCGATTTATCGAGCAGCCACAGCGCGACGAGCGTTGCTGCAACATCGATAAAGACCCCGTATTCGAGCACCAGATACCACGGGCTCAGGCGACTGTTAGCCTCGGTCGGTTCGAGTATGGCCGATGTGCTGCCCGCCACAACGAGCATGAACGCGATTACGATGCAGAGATTCCACGCCATGCCGAGGGCCGCACGCGCAAAGCTTTGCGGACGGTCATCCTGTGCCGCATGCTGGTTTTCGCGCTCGCCTTGCGCCAGCAGGGGCTTGCGTATGGTCGACCGGTTTTCCGAACTCAGGGCTCCGCTATGTGCAGCCGAATCGCACTTGCACTCACCGTCGCCACCTTCGGCCGCAGATTTTCTTCCTACAGAAGAAGCGCCTGTAAGCCGCGTTAAAACAGACGGCCGCACATTGGCCATCGCGCGCTTAAACGCCGTGTGCAAATCGCGAACGTTCGCATACCGCTCGTCCGGATCGAGCGCCATGGCACGCATCACAACGGCGGCCAAAGATTCAGGCAGATGCTGTCGCGCCACCTGCTCCGAGATTTTCTTGCCCGGTTCCGGATCGGTACCCGCCAGGCAAAAATAGAGTACGGCGCCGAGCGCGTAGACATCGCTCCGAGCATCGGTCTGCCCAAAGCCGAACTGCTCGGGCGGAGCATATGAGCGTGTGCCGAACTTTATGGTGTCCGACGTCGCGCCCTCACGCCAGCTCCGTGCGATACCGAAATCGATGAGCGTGATCTGAGGGCGCGCTTCCATGGCGTGGCCGCGATCGCCCGCGTTGTCTGTAACGTCGGCTCCGTTCACGATGATGTTCGAGGGCTTAAGGTCGCGATGAATGAGCGGTGCCGCCACGCCATCCGCGCTGATGATGCCGCTATGCAGGCATTCGACCGCATCGCACAGCGGCGCGAATACAAGACGCGCCGTATCGGAACCCGCTCCCCTATGCGCAACAAAATCTACGAGCGACTCGCCCTCAACGTAGTCCATGACCACCCGGAGCTCGCGCCCGTCGTTCTCACAAAGCACGATATTCGGCACCGCATCGAGCGCCAGGCCCTCCTGTTGAGCGTGATACAGCAGCTCATAGGCACTGCCGATGCCGGAGTGCGCATCGATGGTCTTGCGAACGAGATTCCGGTACGCACCCGTCAGCGGGTCTTTGCCGCACACAAGCTCGGTCACTTCGTGAGGCGAACTCTTGAGCACGCGCACGCGCGCAAACGCATCGTCTTCGGCCGAGTCGACCGCACCCTCGTCCCGCGCTTCCTCGAACCCCCGCTCAAGAAACCGCGCGAGCTCCACCTCGAA
>CAVCLY010000020.1:0-6910 GCA_963603165.1 Faecalibacterium prausnitzii | reverse complement strand
ACCTCGAATTCATCTGTCTGGTTATCGGTACTCATAAACTCATGATACCGCCGTGCCCGGACAGGCTTTTGATACGCCCGGCGGCAACTATTAGCACACGGTCTTTTCGCCGAATCGGTAGAGTTCCTCGTTCACTTTTTGCAGCGAGCAGCCGCGGTCAAGGCAGAAGATGATGATCGCGTCGCGACGATCCTTGGGGTTGAGCGCGGCGGCTCCGGCTGCCCGCAGCGCCCGGTTGCATTCGGTGAGCGTCAGCGCCATGGCGAACGCGATCTGCAGGACCTTGTCGCGCGATGCCCCGCGCTGCCCGGTAAAGATCTGGTAGCCGAACGTCTCGTTGATGTCGGCCATATGCACCACGCGCGAGCGCTCAAGTCGCTTCTCGGCGAGGAGCTGCTGCAGGTAGTCGGAGAGCGAAACATGGGGCAGATCGTGCTCGGCCACGTACTGATCAACCGAGTTCGCATCGAGCAGCTCGCACAGGAACTCCTCGGTCAGTTTCTCGCGCGCCATGCCTCGCTCTCCCCTCTGCATAATCAGATTGCCGGTTTACTGGAGCTTCCAGCTCGCGGTCGCGCTCTTCTCGAGCATGTTGCCAAAGTAGAGCGCCTTGACGACTTGGCCATCGAAGTACACGTTGCCCGCAACAGTACCGCCGGCAGCGAGCGTACCCGACTGCAGGGTCTCCTGCTCTTCGGAGTAGTACGTCTCGCTCTGCTGGGCTCCGTTGGCGTCCTCGCCCTTCCAATCGTAAATATTGTAGTCGGCGCCGTCGTCGCCGTTGTTGGTATAGGTCACATGAATGCCCGTGACCTCGCTACCGTCAAAGTTGACGAGACCGGTCTGAACCGAATCGACCGTAACGGAGAGCCCGCCCGAAAGATCCACGGTCGTGCCAACGGCAAGATCGGTCGTCACCTGCTCATCGGACTTGTCCTCGGATTCTTTGGTAGAAGACTTGCTCTTAGAAACCGTCGCCTTGTCGCCGTCACAACCGGTCAGCAGCGCAACCGAACCAAAGGCGAGCGCAGCAGCGGCGCCCACCACGGAACGACGGCTCAGCAGGATATCCTCGTGCGTTTTGATCATTGCGATATTCCTTCCCTCAAGCAGCTTGGCGTTCGGCTTATGCCGGACTAGCCGCATTATGGGATTCGCACAAGTTTATTTCATTAGCTGACAGCTAAGGCGAGGCTTGGCTACAACGAGGCGGCGTCGAGTTCGCCCTCGCTGCGCGTCCAGATCTTGAGGGGCGGGTTGCGCCAGTGGTCGTCGCACGGATCGCAATACCAGAGGGCCAGCGTACCGCGATGCATGGGCTTGCCGCATTTCTCGCACGGGCAATAGCGAACCGAGCCGTCGCTGTCCCTGTATCCCATACCCTGGCCGCGGGAGTTGTAAATCTCGGCCCTGTTGGGCATCAAAACGCCGCCGACGGCCTTCTCGAGGTCCTCGCCGCCAAGCTCTTTGCAATCTGTTATGTTCACGGTATCTCCCCTCTTCGGTGCCTGAGCCCCATGCTAGCGCAGACACACGAGCTACCGGGCAACGCGAGACCGCGGGACCCCTTGACCATTATTTGAGCCCCGCCTCGCCTGCGTACCCCACGTTGCATGCGGGCGAAAATCCTGGACAAGCCGGCAGCCAAGATCAGGGGTAGCCACCCCACATAAAAGCGCGCCCGGCTATCGGCAAAGGATGCGATAACCGGGCGCGCTGGGCTATGTAGCTAAAACTGGAGCTTAGAAGCCACCCCTGTTGGTAAAGGGGTTCTCCAGGCCGTAGAGATAGAAGTCGAACTCGTCGAGCGAGGCGGCCTTTTTCCCGCACTTATTGCAGACATAGCGATAGTTCTTGATACCCAAGAAGTTGCCCTTGTCTTCGATAACGCCGCCGCAGCCCTTGTGGATCTTTGAGCCGGGCATATAGCCGCCAGCTCCTCCCTGTGCGCTATCGAGGTCGCTGTCCTGAATCTCGGCAATGTTCTTGAGGTCTTTGATGATGTTCTCGGACATGGTCTCTCCCATCGGGTAGTGGAACTGGTGCGATGGCGCCTTACGCGCTCAATATAGCCAATTCCGAGGCGACTACGACAACAAAAGGGATGAACGCCCGGTTGACCCTTGATCCCGCTTTTGCGCGCCCCTGCGCGCGACCCGAACAGCTTTGGGCTGAGTCATTGGGAAGAACATGTGCTCACATTCGCGCCGTCGTCCACCATCCCGAAGAGCGCATACACACGCGAAAGCAATGGTTTGCTGGCGCGACAGGCATCTCAACGCCCCATCGAATGCAAGTACAACGGTCTCGTCTTAGCCGATCAGCTCGAGCTGGGCAGCGCAAGGGACTTGATGGATCCGGGCACGATGCTCGACTGTGACATTATATATTCCTGCCTCTATGTTGCAGAAGTAGGGAAATAACCTACAATTGCAACATGTTCAAAGCGAATCACATACAAGCGATAGCGGAACTATCCGAATCGGAGGGCGTCTTCACCACTGCGCAGGCAGCCAGGATGGGCATCACCCGCGATGCCCTCCACGACGCCGTCGGGTCCGGCAGGCTCGAGCGCATCGTTCGAGGTGCGTACCGGCTAGTCGGCTCCGGTTCCACCCATACCGACGAGCTCGCCGCCATATGGAAACTCACCGACCCGGAGCGATTCACCTGGGAGCGGATGCGACCCGACGCATGGGATGGCATCGCTATAGGCGGCACCACGGCGGCCTCTATCCAAGAGCTGGGCGATTTTTACCTCAGCCCCTATCGGATCTACACGCCGAGAAGGATAAACTCCAGGAACAAGGCAGTGAGCTTCGCCGTCCGACCCGTTCCGCGCGAGGACGTCTCCTTCGTCAGCGGGCTGCCCGTTACTAGGCCGGAAAGAACGATTTTCGACCTCGTCTCCGACCACGAGGATATGTCGCTTGTGGCAGACGCGCTCCAAGACGCACTCGGAAGCAACGACGGCTTCAATATGGCAAAGCTGGCCGGCAGCCTTGCCTCCAAGTACGGTGACGGCGGGGCCGGACGCATCCTCGGAGAGCTCGGGGTGGACTCTGATCAGCGCGGAAAGGTTTAAGGGTATGGAGTACAGATCGGCATCGGCCCTGGAAATGGCCGTCAAGCAGGCCGCCAGGGACTCAGAGCAAGATACGAACCGCGCCATATCAGGCTTCTACTTTCACCGTCTACTCTGCCGTGTGTTCGAGGACGACAACGACGGGTTCGTACTCAAGGGAGGACAGGGGATGCTCGCGCGTACCGTTGACGCGAGGGCGACGAGGGACATAGACCTTCTGTCCACACGTGTGAACCTAAAGGACGCACTGTCGGACCTGCTGACGCTGGCCGATAAGGACCTGGATGACTTCATCCGGTTTGAGTACGCCGGGTCCGACCCCATAAAGACAGAAGATGAATACCGCAGCGGCTTGACGGTAAAGTTCGTTCCCATCCTGGGGGCGAAGAGGATGCAGGGTATATCCATCGACCTTGTCGTCGACGAGGTCCCCCTCGAAGGCGCGGAGCCCCTGACACCAGCCGACCGCATCCATGTCGCAGGGCTCAAGACGTGCGACTACCTCGTCTATCCCATCGCTGCCGCCCTGTCTGACAAGTTCTGCGGCCTGCACGAGACCCACGGCACCAGGCCGTCGTCGAGAGTCAAGGACCTCGTCGACATCGCCGTCTACGCAATGACATGCGACATCGACGGGGAAGATCTACGGACCAGGCTTCAGCGCGAAATCGCCGTGAGGAAGCTCGAAAATGTAAGCTCCTTCGCCCTTCCTGTCGAGTGGGGCGATTCGCAGGCGAGGCAGTACGAGAAGCTCGCGCGGCAGACAGGCCTGCCCGAGAGATTGAAGGAGATGCGAAACGCAGAAGACCTGGCCCGTATGCTCTTCGACCCCGTCCTTTCCGGGGAGTGCGCCGCGATGCACTGGAGCTGCGAAACGATGGGCTGGGAGAGACAAACAAATGCCTCCAAAAATGTGGACGCAAGCTCAAGGGTTGGAGCAACGAACTCAAGGACTTCATGAACTGATGAGTCGGGGCACTAACGCGTCAGTCGATGCGCCCACGAAACGGCCAGCTCTCGCGACAAGCACCAGCAGCAGAACGAGAAGAACGCTTCTCTACACACGCAGCACAACGGTTCCCTCTATAATTGAATCGGACGGAGTGCTGCCCTCTACACCAAGGAGGTTTTCGGCTCTGTCCTTTTTCATGCCAAGAAGAACGTCTCACTACCCGCGCAGAGCGTCGTCCAACACGACGCACCTCTTGGAATAAACGAGCGTTCGTCCACCAGTGAGGGCATCCTGGAATCGCAGCAGTCGACCGTGGGGCCGCCGGTTATGATGGGGCCAGCTTCTGCCTGCGATATCACGCACACGTCGATTAGCCCGCATGGCCCTCGTTAGCAGTCAGCAATGGCCGCACACCCGCCGCGGTGCGATAATGCGAGCGTAAGCTAGTTGAAAGGCAGGTAACCCATGGGCGCATGGATGATTCGCGCGGGTCGCGGTGGCGTGTACGCAGCAGACTGGCTCGACCGGGGCCTCGTAGGCATCGGGTACGACTTCGGGGGCGTGGACATCTCCTCCATGACGCGAGACGAATTAAGAGAGTCCTATGCCGCCTCGCATCCCTCCCTCAACCACGGTCAGTTAGGCCTCGCCGTGGGGCAAGCCTGCCGATTTGCGTTCGACATTGTCGAAGGCGAAACAGCAGTGACCTACGATCCTGGTCGGCGCATCTACCGAATAGGCAAGGTCTCGGGACCCTGCAAGGCGGTTGAGGGCGTCGACGGCGTAACGTACGCGCGCAAGGTCAAGTGGAACCGCCTAGCCGAAAGAGACAAACTACCCGCCGCAGCAAAAAACGCCTTGGGTAGCCTCACCACCATCTTCAGCATCTCCGACGAGACCATGGCAGCCCTCGAACGCGCCGCGAATGGAAAGTCCACGGAACACATTGATCCAATTGCCGATGACGAGGCCGCGGACGACGACGCCCGCGCCGCCACCTACGACAACGGCATCGAGCTCATCAAGGACCGCGTGAACCAGCTCGAGTGGGAAGACATGGAGCGTCTGGTGGCCGGCCTCCTCAAGGCGATGGGTTACTGTGCCCGCGTGATGCCCAAAGGGCCAGACGGCGGCCGCGACGTAGTCGCCTCGCCCGATGTCCTCGGCCTCGAGTCTCCTCGCATCGTAGCGGAGGTCAAGCACCGCAAGGGCGCCATGGGCGCACCAGCGGTCAGGTCATTCATCGGCGGGCTGCGGGCCGGCGACCGCGGCCTCTACGTCTCGACCGGCGGCTTCACCAAGGAGGCTCGCTACGAGGCCGACCGCGCCACCGTCCCCGTGCGCCTGCTCACCCTCGACGACTTCGTGCGCTACTACGTCGAGGTTTACGACAAGGCCGACGACGAGACCCGCTCGATCCTCCCGCTCACCCGCATCTGGTGGCCGGCGTAGCGCCGGAAGAAGTCCCTATATGGTCACGCTTATCGACAAAGCTGCTCTGGAGCTCACGACGCCCCTCGGGCCCGTCCGCGTCGTCGGCCCTGACGGCCCCGTGTCCTTCTCCGCGGTGCGCCACGATTCGGACGAGTGGAAGTTCGACCTCAAGCTGCTCACCTGCTACTACGAGATCGACGTGCCCCTGGAAAGCCTCGTGCTCGGTGATCGCTACGTGGTCATGGTCGAGGGGGCGGGGCCGGCGCGTTGCGACTCGGACGAGTACGGCCAGCTCAACACCGTGACGCAGGGCGGCGTCACCCTCGGCATCTCGGCCTACAACCCCAGCGAGAACTGCTGGCAATACCCCAAGGGCTCGGCGGGCTCCGTCCCCAGGGACTACGACATCCTCTGGGACGAGCCCACCGAGCACGAGTTCACCATCGTCAGGTGCCCCGAGGGCGGCAGTTACGAGAACGCAATGGTCTACGTGGCCTGGCAGCCCACCGCAAACGACGCCGAGGCCAGCGACGCCGAGGACGACATGTTCACCCTCATGCTGTGAGCCCCTGGGCGCAGTTGCGCCGCGCGGCCTCCTCGCTCTCCCCGTACCAGCGAACGCGGTACTCCCAGGCCTGCATGAGCCCTTTGGAGTTTCGGAAGGCAGGTTTGCCCCTCTAGGGTTTGTCCAAATTAGGGTTGCATCTCCACCTGACCACTATATGCGGGGCGGTTCTTTAGCTGTGATGGTATTGCCCGTGCTTTTTCGTCTTGGGCCCATGCTGGATGGCGAACTTCGGGCAGTAGTGGAGGCACCTCAGGCACTTATCGCATTTAGGCTCGGTCCACACGGGCCGCCCGCCTCGCATCTCTATGGCGGAATCCGGGCAACGCTTCGCGCACAGGCCGCATCCGATGCAGGAGTCCTCCACCGTGAACTTCGCCGTCTGGCGCATGCTTTCGTAGTAAAAGTCCGCGATGGGAATGATGAAGCCGGGAACCTGGCCTTGCATGCGCTTGCTTTGTTCACGGCGGGCAATGGATTGGCACAGTTTCTGTACCTGCGCATCCGCCGCGCGGTTTGCATCCTCCACGCGCCCCTTGTCGCTCAGGTCGAACATCGGGGTCCACGTGTCGGGCATCCTCACACTGAACAGTTGCACGCCGCAGCCAGTTTTCTGCTCGAGCAGCCTGCGCAAGAAAGGCCCGCTCGCCCCGGGGGTGGTGCCGTACGTGGCGACGCAGAATGCGTATGACGGCGCGGACCCGCCAAGCGTCAGGGCCTTGAGGAAGCGCTCGACTTTTGCCGGGATGCGCCATGCGTACGTGGGCGTCACGATCCCGAGCGCCTCGCCACTGGCCAGATCCACTTCAGGCTCAAGGCCCTCGATGCTTACGGCGCGGTCGCCCGTCGCCTCGGCCAACTTGCGTGCGACATG
>CAVCLY010000019.1:0-29893 GCA_963603165.1 Faecalibacterium prausnitzii | reverse complement strand
GGATGTCTCGGCGACGGCCGTCCTTGGCCGAGCCGCCTGCCGAGTCGCCCTCTACGATGAAGAGTTCGGTCATGGTCGCATCGCGCACCGAGCAGTCCGCGAGCTTGCCGGGCAGCGACGCCGTCTCGAGCAGGCTCTTGCGGCGCGTGGCCTCGCGGGCCTTGCGCGCGGCGTTGCGGGCCTTGCTCGCCTGCTGCGCCTTCTTGACGATCTCGCGCGCCGACTTGGGGTGTTCCTCGAGGTAGTCAGTGAGTCCCTCGGTCACGATCTTGAGCACGAGCGTGCGCATGAAGGAGCTGCCGAGCTTGGCCTTGGTCTGCCCCTCGAACTGCGGGTCTGCGAGCTTGACCGAGATGACGGCCGAGAGACCCTCGCGCACGTCGTCGCCGGTGAGATTGGCCTCCTTCTCTTTAAGGAGCCCCTGTTTGCGCGCGTAGTCGTTGATCACGCGAGTGAGTGCGGTGCGGAAGCCCTCGAGATGCATGCCGCCCTCGGGGGTGTAGATGTCGTTCGCAAAGCTCATCACGCTCTCGCCATAGCCGGTGTTCCACTGCAGCGCGACCTCGACCTCGCCCATGCGCTCGGTGGGCGTCCCCTCGGGGGACGCGCCCTCGATGTAGATCGGGTCCTTGAGCATCTCGGGGACCTCGCGGCCCTCGTTGAGGAACTTGACGAAGTCGACGATACCGCCCTCGTAGCAGAACTCCTCCACGACCGGCTCGGCCGGGCGCTCGTCGGTGAGGACGATCCTGAGGTTCTTGTTGAGGAACGCCGTCTCTTGCAGACGATTGTGGAGCGTGTCGAAGTTGTACTCGCACGTTTCGAAGATCTCGGCGTCGGGCCAGAAGGTCACCGTGGTGCCCGTGGTATCGGAGGTGCCGACGATCTCCATCTTCTTGGTGGTGTTGCCGCGCGCGAACTGCATCTCGTAGACATTGCCGTCGCGCTTGACCTGAACAATCACTTTGCTCGAGAGCGCGTTCACAACGGAGATGCCGACACCGTGCAGGCCGCCCGACACCTTGTAGGCGTTGTTGTCGAACTTGCCGCCCGCATGGAGGATCGTCATGACGACCTCGAGTGTCGGGATCTTTTTCACGGGATGCAGGTCAACAGGGATGCCGCGGCCGTTGTCGACGACCGTGATCGAGTTGTCCTTATGCACGGTAACGGAGATCTCGGTGCAGAAACCGGCCATGGCCTCGTCGACGGAGTTGTCGACGATCTCCCATACGAGGTGGTGCAGGCCGCTCGCGCTCGTCGAGCCGATGTACATGCCCGGGCGCTTGCGGACGGCTTCGAGACCCTCGAGAATCTTGATCTCGCCGCCGCCGTACTCGTTTTCTTCTGCCACGCTTCCTCCCTTTCTCAGAGGCGTTGCTAAAAGCTTTCCTATTTTAGCGGAATCGGCGGGTGTCTTTGAGTCCATTCGATGGGCTTACAAAGGAATCAGAAGCCGAATACGCCTAAATCTCGTCCTTTTTGGTCACCGAACACTCGGCACTGGCTTTCCAAGCCGATTTAAGGGCCTTTCGCAGGCGCTCGTCTGCAATGCCCGAGACGCGCTCCGTCAGCGCGGCATCTTGTGCGGGCGTGAGCTCGTGGCGCTCGACCGTCGGCTTTTTCGGCACGGCGGCATCAGCCGGAAGACGACCGGCACCCGAGGTGGTCTTTTTGGTAAAGCCGGCCTTTGAGGTACGAAAGCGGATCCGCGCGACCTGAGCGCCCTCATGCCCCATGCGGGCTCGGATGATCTCGCGGAGCATGGTGAACTCCTGCGTCCAGGCTGCGCCGTCCGTGTACACCAGCAGCTCGTTCTCGTCCGAGAGATATCTCAGCCCCGTCACGTGCTCACCTTCGCGCGTTCCGGCGCACACCGCATTCCAAGCGTTGTAGACCTCGCGCGCCTTCTCGGCGGCGCGCATGCGGGCCTGCTGCTCAGGCGGGGCGGCGTCGAAGATCTGCCGCCGCGCGAGCGCAGCATAGCCGTTGAGTTCGAACGTGCCGCCAAAGCGTTCCGACGCCGGAGCGGGCCTATGCCTTCTGGCCATGGATCTCCACCACCTTTGCCGCATCGAGCATCGAGGCCGAAAAATAGCCGAGGTTCGTCGTCGTGATGACCGTCTGCACCTCGCCGCCCACAAAGTCCATGAAGGCATGGCGACGATGCTCGTCGAGCTCACTCATGACGTCATCGAGCAGAAGGAGCGGGGTCGAACCCAGGATATCGCGCGTGACCTCGACCTCGGCCGCCTTCCATGCGAGCACGAGCGAGCGCTGTTGCCCCTGTGAGGCGAACGTCCTCGCGTCGCGCCCATCGACCGCAAGGTAGATGTCGTCGCGATGCGGGCCGACGAGCGTGACGCCGCGGGCGCGCTCCTGTTCCGCCACTTCTTCGAGTTTGTCTAGATAGCGCTCCGTGAGCTCGGCGCGAGAGAAGCCGGCGAGCTCGTCCTCGTCCCCGAGGGGGCCGCCGTAAGATACGGCGGCGACCTCGCCCGCGGCAACCTCGCCATAGATGCGCACCAGCTCCGCGCGCAGGCGGCCGAGGAGCGCCAAGCGGTGCTGCAGGAGCGCGGAGCCGGTCTGGGCGAGGGAATCGTTCCACGCAAAGATCAGTGCAGGCGACGTGGTCGGGTCTTTGAGCAGGGCGTTTCTCTGCTCCACAATGCGCGCATACGACCTTGCAAGATCGGCATAGCGTTCGTTGAGCTGAACGCCGAACCCGTCGAGCGCACGGCGGCGCACCCCCGCCGAGCGTTTGACCATATCGAGGTCATCGGGGCAGAAGAGCACCGCCGGGAGCACACCGCGCACGCCCGCCGAGCGGCATTTCTTTCCGTTGCGGCTGAACGACCGTCGCCCATCGGCCACCATGAGCCCCAGATCGACGACGCGGCCGCCGCCCTCGAGCCTCAGAGTCGCCTTGCACGCGGGCGCGCCCTCGCGCACGAGCTCGGCGGCACCGGATTTTCTGAACGATGTTCCCGAGCAGAGCAGCTGCAGGGCCTCGACGAGATTCGTCTTGCCTACGGCGTTTTTGCCCACGAGCACCGTCACGCGCGGATCGAGCGCGAGCTCATAGTCGCGATAGCTTCGGTAGTCGTGGACGCAGAGGGTCCGGGCCAGCATCGTCAAAGGAGACACCGGCAAATCTTAAGCGCGCACCGGCATGACCAGGTACAGGTAGTTGATCTTGTCGTAGGACTTGAACACGCCCGGCTGGCGGTAATCCTCGAGCTCGAGCGTGACCTCGCGCTCCTTGGAGAGCGCCGAGAGACAATCGGAGATATAGCGGTGGTTGTAGCTCGAGGTGCCGGTATCGCCGGTCATCTCGACATCGATGACCTCGCGCGCCTGGTCCTGGTCGTTCGAGATCGACGAGAGCGAGAGCGTCGAGGCGTCGGCATCGACTTCAAAGCGGATGGTCGGGTTGCTGCTCGCAAAGACCGCAACGCGCTTGATGGCCGAGGACAGCGCATCGACGTTGATCTTGATGCTGGTGTTGCAGGGCTTGGAGATAAGCCCCTTGTATGCCGGGAAGGCGCCCTCGACGCGGCGCGCCACGTAGGTGGTGTTGCCGGCCTCGAGCACGACCTGCGTGTCGGCGGCGCCGATCTGGATGCTCGGCTGCGAAGCCATGATGCCGAGCGCGTCGTTAAAGGCGGCCGCCGGAACGTTCAGCTCAAAGCTGCCTTCGAGCGACGAGGTCTCCACGTTCGTGTCGCACACGGCAAGACGAAAACCGTCCGTGGCCACGAGCGTCACCTTGTTGTTCTCCACGAGCATGTGGACGCTCGAGAGCACCGGGCGCGACTTATCGGTGGAGGTCACGCGCCACACGCGGCCGACCATCTCGGAAAGCAGCTCCGTGGGGAGCTCGACCGTCTGCTCGAGCGCATAGGTCGGGAACTCGGGAAAGTCGCCGGCATCGAACGTGTTCAGCTTGAAGGAGCTCTTCTCGCACGTGATGAGCGCCTGACGATCCTCGACTTCCATATGTACCGGAGCATCGGAGAGGGTCTTCACGATGTTGTTGAGGATCTTGCACGGAACCACGACATCGCCCTCGACCTCGACATGGGCCGGGATGCGGTGACGGATCGCGATCGTGTAGTTGGAGGTCTGGAACTCAAGAACACCGTCCTGAGCCTTGATGAGCACACCCGAGAGGATGGGGAGGGTCGATGCCGAGGCAACGCCTTTCATGACCGTTGCGAGTGCTTGCATGAGAGAGCTTTGGCTCACGGTGAACTTCATGTCTCTTTAATACCTTTCTATATATAGATATATCTAATAATAGTAATAAGACCGTGGACGTTGTTGATTACTGCTGTTTTGCGAGGTAGATGCGGTAAAAGTTGTTGTGCTTCGGTTGTTGATAACGGGGGTGGTTCTCAACAGGTCGCATCTGTGCAAAACCTTCTCCACTCGCCCGGTGCATCTGTGAACATCCTTTCCCACGCTTTCCAACAGGTTTTCAACAGCCCTTTCGGTCTTGTTCGACTACGACTTGAGCGCGATCTTGTTTCTGAGCGCCTGCAGGTCCTCCACGAGCGCGCGGTCGTTCTTCACCTTCTTTTCGACAACCTTGATGCTGTTGAGCACGGTCGAGTGGTCGCGTCCGCCGAACTGGGCGCCGACCATGGGGGTCGTCATCTCGCACATGTCGATGGCGAGATAGATCGCCACGTGTCGCGCGAAGGCGATGTTCGCATTGCGGCGGGGGCCGATGAGTTCCTCGTGCGTGACGTGGTAGAACTCCTCGACGACCGACTGCACGGTGTCGATATGGATCTTTTTGTGCGCGATGTCGAAGTACTCGTTCGCGATGCGGTCGATGTCCTCGCCCGTGAGCTCGCGCCCTTCTTGTTCGCGGTCCCATGAATCGTTTGCGCAGCGCTGGCAAAAGCTCTCGAGTTCGCGGATGTTCGTGCCCGAGACCTCGGCCATGTGCCTGAGCTGGGCATCGGAGAGATGCCCGACGTCGCCTGCCGAGTTGAGCAGGCTTCCTTCGGCTCCGACCGTGCCCTTGAGCGTCGACTCGTAGAAGCGCGTGAGGATGGCGTACTTCATCTCAAAGCCGGGCTCCGATACCAGGCAGAGCATGCCGGCGTTAAAGCGGCTGGTGAGGCGCTCGTCCATGCCGAGCTTTTTGGGGGCGCGGTCCGAGGCGATAACGACCTTCTTGTTGTCGCGGATGAACTCGTCCATCAAGCGGAAGAAGTAGTCGATGCTCGCCGTCTTGCCGATGATGTTCTGGATATCGTCGATGATCAGGACGTCGGCGGCGTGGTATTCGCGGAGGATGCCGCCGCCCGCCGTTTTCTGCACGGCGACCTCGTTGATGAAGTCGTCGATGTAGGCCTGCGAGTTCGCGTACTTCACACGGATCCAGGGTTTTTTCTCGCTGAGCTCGTTTTGGATGGCGAGCAGGAGATGGGTTTTGCCGAGGCCGGAGTTGCCGTAGATAAAGAGCGACGTGCAGGCGCCGGGCTCGTCGGCCACGGCGGCAAAACGCAGCGCGCTCCGGTAGGCATGCTTGTTCTCCTCGCCGTAGACGAAGTTCTCGAAGGTGAATTTCGAGTTCGCGGAAGGCGCCGGTGCGAGCTGGTCGTCGTGGCTCGCGGTTGGTGCCGGTTCCGTTTTGGTCGCAGCGCTTTTCGTGGCGGTTGGTTTGGCACCGGTCATCTGGGCGACCATCTTGCGGAACTCGTCGGGCGTCATCGTGTTGGTGACGTTCACGTTCGTGGCCGACCCCGGTTCGGCCACGGGCATCTCACCCGGTTGCTGGAACGGCTCGGGGGCGGTTTCACGGGAAACATCCGCGCTCGTCGCGGGAGCCGGTGAGGTTGCTGCGGTCTGCGGGGCCACCTGTTTCGGGGTCTGCGCCATGTCGGGCACGGTGACATTGAGCGCGAGCGGGCAGAACGCGATTTCCTCGAGATAGTTCTCGATGAGCTCACGCTGCTTCATGATGTTCGCGTAGGCAAAGCGCGACGGCGCCTCGATGACGAGTGCATCGTCGGTGAGCGAGACCGCCTTTGACTGGGCGAGCATGTTCACGATGCGTTTGTCGACCCCGTCACGCTGGCAGAACGCTATCGCGTCGGAGAGTATGATCTGTGCTTCTTCGTCCATGTCTTTCCTATGCCGTGCGCCTCTGCGTCCATGTCTGTCCGAGCTCGGTCAGGTGGAATTTCTGACCGCGCTTGATCACTAATCCCGATTCGGCAAGCTTGTCGAGCTCGCGCGACCATGTGGGAACCGAGCTACCGAACGCCCTGTTGAGATCGGTGGGCCCGCACTGGCCAGCCTGTGCGAGATAGGCGAGCGCTTGTTGCCCTCGATCGCTGACGTAGGGCTCCGCCGGCATCTGGGTTGTGGGTTGGTTGAAATTAGGATAGCCCATCTGAGCTTGCTGTTGTGGAAAACTTTGATTGGCTTCGATATTTTGTGGATAACCGTTTTGCACATAGCCGTTCTGCATATACGGGTTCGGCATGTTCGGCGCATATCCATACGGGGACATCTGCGCCGCCATCCCCTGCATGGGCTGCTGCATCCACGGGTTTTGCGCAGCAAAGCCTCCCGCCGCGTTGGGATCTTGCTGCATCCATGGCATACCTTGCTGTTGCGGCATCGCCTGCGCCTGCCCGCCGGCGACATTTTGCTGGTACGGGTTCTGTGCGGGCATTTGGCTTGACGCCTGCTGCGGCGCCCATGCCTGTTCGGCGCCCCCGTTCATCTCCGAGGACGAGAACTCCCCGGCGCGCACGGCCGCCCCGCGTCCGCTTGTTCTCTCGATCTCCTGCACGCGCGCTGGGTCAACGCTCACGGTGACGACGGTGCCCTGCCCCATGTTGTCCTCGATCGAGACGGCGCCGCCCTTGTTCTCTATGTACTGCTGCACCATCGGAAAACCTGCCCCGGTACCGCGGATATAGCGTTTCATCTCGCGGTTTGCCGAAGTGATTCCGAACTCGAAGGCGCGCTCCTTGTCGTCGATCCCCGGTCCCTGATCGGCAAAGCGAATCGTGTTTCCATCATCGAGAATCGAGATGATCGGCTCGGCGAAGTTCGCGTGGATAAAGTTTTCCACGATTTCGCGGATGACCATGAGCGAGATGCTCCCGCCCTGCTCTTTCATGGCGCGGTATACGGTGTTGGTTGTCTCCTCAAGATACGTTCTCACGTCCTGCGGTTCGACCACGATCACGCGGGGTGTCGAGAGCATGTCATCATAGACGGCGATTCGTGTTGCAAACTGGGTGTTCTTGCCTGTTTTCGTTGTGTTCCCGCTATTCTCCCCAACACCGTTGAGGTGGCGGTTGTCGGGAGCGGGGTCCCCGGAGTCTACGAACGGATAGAAGTCTTCTGACATGTGCTCTCGAATCTTTCGGTGTCGATCTGTTGAGATAGTAGCTCAGCGCGCATCTTTGCGAAGCTTTCCACAAGTTTTCAAAACATGTTGAAAACTGAAGCAACGAACTGAAAAGTTGTTAACACTTTCAACGTGGCCTGTGGAAATCTTTCTGAAAGATAGTGAAACGAAATAAGCAAGCTTCGCAATGCAATGCGCGCCTGCGTGAGTTCGATATGCGGATATATTTGCTTTTACGTTCGGTTTGTTGACATTCTCGCGTGCGTTTACCTACAATCTCAAAGCTCAGGTGTCTAAATCGCCCGTTTTTGCGGGTATCTGAAACGCAGCAGGAGGAAATCAACCATGAAGCGTACTTACCAGCCTAATAAGCGCAAGCGTGCCAAGACCCACGGCTTCCGCGCCCGTATGGCCACCAAGGGCGGCCGCGCCGTGCTCGCCCGTCGTCGCGCCAAGGGTCGCAAGCGCCTCACCGTCTAGTAGCTACGTGCATCGCGCATGAGGACTCTCAAGTCCAAAAAAGATTTCGAGCGCGTGTTCCACGAGGGACGGCGCTATAACCACCCTTTGGTTCGAATGGTTATAAGTGAATCTGCTGACGAAGGCGATCCGGGTAGGGTCGCCTTCGCTGGTGCTAAGCGTCTGGGTTGTGCCGTGGTGCGCAACCGTTCCAAACGCGTGCTGCGCGAGGCTGCGCGCGCGTGTGGGTATCCCAAGGACGGTTACGACATCATCTTGTTTGCCACGCCCAAGACGAGGGACGCTCGGCCCGACGAGATGGTTTTGGCCCTCCAAGCGCTCGGCAAACGCGCCAAAATCAGTGAGGTGCGATAGGGTGGGCGGCTGTGTTTCCCGCGCGCTGATCGCTTGCGTACGTGCCTACCAGCGCGTTGTCTCGCCCCTTTTGCCTGATGCGTGTATATACAACCCCACCTGTTCTGAGTATGCTGTTGAGGCTATTGAGAAATATGGTGTTTGCAGAGGCTGCCGGCTCGCGATTGCGCGCATCTTGCGCTGCAACCCGCTGCACGTCGGCGGCTATGATCCCGTGCCCTAGGCACGATGTTCCCGGAGGAATTACATGTGGGATTGGATTGTTAACATTCTCTTCGAGGTCCTGAGGCTTATCCAGGGCTTTGCGGGCGACTGGGGCCTGTCGATCATTATCCTGGTCATCATCATCCGTCTGCTGCTCACGCCGCTCATGCTCAAGTCGACCAAGTCGACGGCCCGCATGCAGGTGCTCCAGCCTAAGCTGCAGGAGATCCAGGAGCGCTATGCCGACGATCCTCAGCGTCAGTCCGAGGAGATGCAGAAGTTCTACAGCGAGAACAAGTTCAACCCCTTCGGTGGCTGCCTTCCGCTCCTGATCCAGATGCCGATCCTCTTTGCCCTGTTCACGCTCCTGCGTAACCTTCCGCAGTACTTCAAGGGCGAGTCGGTCTTTTCGTTCTACAACATCCTGCCCGACCTTACCGCCACCCCTGGCGGCTCCTGGGGCTCCGACCTTTCGGTTTTCATTCCGGCTATGGTCGTGCTCGTTCTGTTCGCGGTCCTCACGCTCATTCCGCAGCTGTACATGTCGCGCAACCAGACGGGTGCCCAGGCCCAGAGCATGAAGACTATGGCTGTCGTCATGTCGATCATGATGCTCTGGATGGGCTGGAATCTGCCCGCCGGCGTGCTGCTTTACTACGATGTGTCTTCTGCTTGGCAGGTCATCCAGCAGATCTTTATCACGCAGAAGGTCATCGACAAGGCTAAGGCCGAGGAAGAGGAGCGTCTTAAGAACGCTCCGATCGAGGTCGACGTCGTTCGCTGCGAGCGCAAGGCTCGCCCGCATAAGAAGAAGTAATCGGTATCTACTTAATTTAGGTACCTAATTAATGGAGAATGCCATGTCAGAAGAAGTCATCGAAGAGGTAGCCCAGCAGACCTCCTCCTATACCGGTGATTATCCCGAGCTCGCTCAGCACTTTAAAGAGGGTGCCGAGATGACGGATGAGGAGCTCGATACGATCGCGGATATCTCTATCTCGATTCTGCGCTCGATTCTTGCCTTCTTTGGTGCGGAGAACTCTCCTATCGATGAGTATGAGGGCGATGATGGCGAGCTTATTCTCGACGTAACTGCTCCCGATCTTGCTGTTCTCATCGGTCGCCATGGTCGAACCCTCGAGTCTCTTCAGACTATGTTCTCCCTGCTTGTGAGCCGTAAGCTTGGATTCCGTTACCCTGTTGCTGTTGATGTTGAAGGTTATAAGAGCCGTCGTCATGACAAAGTGACCGAGATGGCTCAATCTGCCGCTGCTCGTGCTGTGAAGCAAGGCAACAAAGTGAAGCTTCCGCCTATGAGTGCTTATGAGCGCAGGATCGTGCACATTGCTCTTCGCGATAATGATGATGTAGATACGCATTCCGAGGGATCCGATCCCGATAGGCATGTGGTCATCGTTCCTCGTTAAGGCGATGTACAGTTGATTGTTTGAGAGGACGTGCTTTGCCACGTCCTCTTTTTTGTCTCAAATCCACGAAGCATGGATCTGTGTCAGAGAAAGGTGTTTGAGAATGAATTGCGAAATCGACCACACGCAGCAGTCTGCTATGGTCTCTAAGCTCCTGCAGTACTGTGATGAGTACGGCGTCGAACTAAATCCCGAGCAGGCTAAGCTTTGCGTACGTCATCTTTTACTTGTTATAGATAAGAATAAGGCGTTGAACCTCACTAGAATTTTGAATCCTGATGATGCTTTGATCTTGCATCTGCTCGATTCTCTGTTGCTCCTTCCATATCTTAACAGTGCTCCCAAGGGCGACTTTCTTGATATGGGGACCGGTGCTGGTTTTCCAGGTATCGAGCTTGCCATTGCCTCAGGCCGTAATGGCTTGTTAATTGATTCTGTTGGAAAAAAGGTCGATGCTGTCTGCGAGTTCGCCGAGGAGCTTAAACTCGAAAACGTTGCGGTGGAGCAATATCGCTTGGAAGAAGCTGCTCTTGATTTTGACGAACAGTTTAGCTGCGTAGTTGCCCGCGCTTTGGCTCCGTTGCCTGTCCTACTTGAGTATGCAACTCCCTTCATTGCTGAAAAGGGGTTATTTATCGTTACAAAAGGCAATCCTGAAGAAAACGAAATCAAGGCTGGGCATAAGGCGGCTTCTATTTGCGGACTAAAACTTATTGAGTCTCAGAGTTTTGAGCTTCCGTTTGAAATCGGGCACCGTGAAATTTATGTTTATCAAAAAGTACGAAAGCCTAAAATCAAGCTACCGCGTGCAAATGGCTTTGCGCGAAAGAAGCCTCTTGCATAGATGTTTCACGTGAAACATAATCATAAAAGGTGCTCTTCTCGAGTGTTTCACGTGAAACATCCTTTGAATAGCTAAATATAGAATAACTGGGAGGATTCGTGGGGTTTAGAGACGTAAAGCGATCTAAAGCTGCTAAGGATACTCGCGTAATTGCGATTATCAACCAAAAAGGCGGTGTTGGTAAGTCTACAACAGCTGTAAATCTTGCAGCTGCCCTTGGCGAGCAAGGTCGAAAGACGCTCATCGTTGACTTTGATCCTCAGGGGAATAGCACGAGCGGTTACGGAATCGAGAAAGAGGGTCTTGAAGCTTGTATCTATGATGCGTTGCTTCACGACGTGCCTGCAGAGGATCTCGTACTGGAGACAAACTGTAAAAAAGTCTTTGTAATCCCTGCAACCATTCAGCTTGCAGGCGCAGAGATCGAGCTTGTTTCTGCGATGGCACGCGAAACGAGGCTTAAGGACCTTCTGATGCCGATTAAAGATGAGTTTGATTTTATTTTCATAGATTGTCCTCCTTCGCTTGGTCTTCTTACCATCAATGCTCTTACGGCGGCAGACAGTGTTTTAATCCCGATTCAGTGCGAATATTACGCGCTTGAAGGCGTAACCAAGCTTCTTGAATCCATGCGAATGGTTAAGAACCGCATAAATAAGGGGCTTGATACCTTCGGTGTTCTTATGACTATGTACGACTCCCGCACATCTCTCTCTAACCAGGTCGTTGAAGAGGTTCGAAATTACTTTGGCGACAAGGCATTTAAGACTTTGATCCCGCGTACCGTCAAAATCTCCGAATCACCCTCGTTCGGTGAGCCGGTTATCACGTATGCGCCCTCTAATAAAGGTTCCAAGGCTTATATGAATCTTGCAAAGGAAGTGATCAAGCGTGCCTAGTAAAAAGAAGAGCGGACTTGGTAGAGGTTTGAGTGCGCTTGTGTCCGAAGCAGAGTATGAGACGGGTTCAACCGCTTCTGATACTAAAGTTCCCATTGAGGATATCTTTCCTAATCCCAACCAGCCTCGCGTTCATTTTGATGAGGCTGAGCTTAAGGAGCTGAGCGATTCCATCACTGAACATGGTGTCTTGCAACCGCTTCTTGTTCGCGAACGCAATAATGGATATGAGATCATCGCTGGTGAACGTCGTTATCAGGCGTCTAAGCTCGCTGGCCTCACGGAGCTTCCCGTCATCATTCGAGATGTTGATGATCAAGAGATGCTCGCTCTCGCTCTTATCGAGAACTTACAGCGCTCTGACCTGAATCCTGTCGAAGAAGCTAAGGGATATCGTCAGCTCATCGATAGCAGTGGTATGACCCAGGAAGCTCTTTCGAAGGCCGTATCAAAGTCTCGCTCAGCTATTACAAATTCGCTTCGTCTTCTCGATCTTCCGTCCAAAGTTCAGGACATGATCTTTGAGGGTAAACTCACTGCTGGTCATGCCCGTGCAATTCTTGCTGTGCCGTATGAGGACGCTCGTATCAAGCTTGCCGAAAAGGTCGTTGCTGAAGGATTGTCGGTTCGTGCGACTGAGAATCTTGCTCCATTATTTTCAGTCGGAGAGACGCCGAAGACTCCAAGAGCTGTTGCGCCTCAGTCTTTTAAGAAGGCCGCCCGCGCACTCCGTCAGACGTTCAACACGAACGTTCGCGTAAAGAGTGTTCGAGGCAAGAACAAGATTGAGATCGAGTTCAAGGACGAGGAAGACCTTTCGCGTATTATCAGTCAGATGATGAATCTTCAGGATGGAGGAAATGAAGATGAAGACTAAGGTATTTGGATTCATTTCCCTTGCAGCGACTGTCGCTGGAGCTGCGTTCGCTGGCTACAAGTTGGCGACAGATGAACAACTTCGCGGTCGTCTTTTGCTTTCTGTGAAGGATGTTTACGATACATCGAAAAAGAAGGTTGACTCGATGACCGAGGACGTTGCGTTGCAAACCGCCCGCATGACGAAGAATCCTAAAGTCAATCAGGACTATGTTGAGAAGCAATGGGAGAATCTTGGCTACTAAGGTACCTTACTAACTGCTCCCAAATTCAAGACTTCGGGTCGTATCAAGTTCAGGTATGGTGCCATCGCAATAGGCATAAATGACCTTGTGCATGCGCTTGATAGACAACAAAAAAGGAG
This sequence comes from Faecalibacterium prausnitzii, assembly GCA_963603165.1. Classification (GTDB taxonomy): domain Bacteria; phylum Actinomycetota; class Coriobacteriia; order Coriobacteriales; family Coriobacteriaceae; genus Collinsella. The sequence continues at coordinate 17,061 of CAVCLY010000019.1, read as the reverse complement.
AGCCCGCATATGGGCTCTCCTATTTTTGTTTCATGTGAAACCTTGTTATACGACTGTCGCGACTGCCGAAAGGTCGAGAGTGCTGTAAGACGATTTTAGACGCTCGCCTACTCCGCAGTGCGATTTTTAACCAGGCGCTTTTGCTTGAGCTGTCCGCAGGCAGCGTCGATGTCGTTGCCGCGCGAATTACGGATGGTCGTCTCCACGCCGTGCTGCATGAGCCTCTTTTGGAGTTCTTCGACCTTATGGACCGGCGACGGTTTAAGCGGGCTGCCGTCGATATTGTTGAGCTGGATAAGATTGACGTGGCAGAGCGTACCCTCGCAGAACTCGCACAGCGCGCGCATCTCGGGGTTGGTGTCGTTGATGCCATCGATCATTGCGTATTCGTACGTGGGACGACGACCAGTCTTTTCGGTGTAATCCTGGAGCGCCTCGTAAAGACGCGGGAGCGTGAACTTTTTAACGCCGGGCATCAGCTTATTGCGTGTCTCTTGGATTGCTGAGTGCAGCGATACAGCGAGCGTGAACTGTTCGGGAAGCTCGGCAAACTTACGGATACCCGGAATAACGCCGCTGGTAGAGACAGTGAGATGGCGAGCGCCGATAGCGAGTCCATCGGGGTCATTGAGAATTCGCAGCGCCTTTACGGTCTCATCGAAATTGGCAAAGGGCTCGCCCTGCCCCATAAAGACGACGCTCGTCACGCGCTCGGAGAGATCGTTTGAGACATGCAGGACCTGGTCGACAATCTCTTGGGCAGTGAGCGAACGAGTGAAACCGAACAGGCCGGTAGCGCAGAACGCACAGCCCATATTGCAGCCGGCCTGCGTGGAAACGCAAACGGCAAGCTTGTTGCGACGCGGCATGCCGACGGTTTCGACCGTTACGCCATCCGGGTACTGGAGGAGATATTTGCGGGAGCCGTCCTTGGAGACCTGCTTGGTGACCTCGACGGGGGTACCAAAAGCAAATTCCGACTTGAGTTGCTCGCGAAAAGCTTTAGGGAGGTTCGTCATATCGTCAAACGAACATACGTTCTTCTCAAAGACCCATTCGATGAGTTGCTTTGCCCTAAAGCTCGGCTGGCCGAGGTCCGCCACGAGTTCGCGGATGTCGTCTTGGGTGAGGTCGCGGATATCCGATGCATGCTTGGAGCGAGCCATATGCCGCCTTCCATGTAAATGTTTGCTGGTAAACCTTACAATACTGTAGCAAGTTCAGCGATTTTAACGAGGGAAGCGAAAAATGGCGAGGAAAAGCCCAGATAACATGCGTGTCGTCGTGCTGGCGGGAGGATCTTCGTCAGAGCGTGGGATCTCGTTTGGTTCGGGAAAAAACGCCGCTGTCGCACTGCGTGAGGCTGGCTATGGCTCGGTTGAGCTGCTCGACCCGGCCGCTGAGGATTTTATTGCTACGCTTTCGGCGCTCAAGCCCGACGTTGCGTTTATCGCCCTTCATGGTGCCGGCGGCGAAGACGGGCAGATCCAGAGCATTCTTGAATACCTAAAGATTCCCTACACCGGATCCGATGTGATGGCGAGCGCTTACGGCTCCGATAAAAACGTCGCCAAGCTGCTCTATGCCCAGGCAGGCATTCCCGTTGCGCGCGGGCTTCCGATCAAGCGCGGGGTGCCGATCGATGTCGACCGCGTGGTCTCCATCGTTGGCGAGAAGATGTTCGTCAAGCCGGCGGTCAACGGGTCGAGCTATGGCATCTCGCTGGTCAAAGACCCCGCCGATCTGCCCGGGGCTATCGAGAAAGCGTTTGAATACGACGATGAGGTGCTGGTCGAGGAATGCCTCGAAGGTACCGAGATCACGGTCGGCGTGTACGGCGCCACCGACGTGCGCGCGCTGCCGATTGTCGAGATCCGCAAACCCGAGAATAGCGAGTTCTACGATCTGGCCGTCAAATACATCGACCCGACTGATATCCATCGTATTCCCGCCCAGATCCCGGCTGCCGACTATGAGCGCGCCCAGGAGCTCGCGGTACAGGCCCACCAGGCACTCGGATGCTTCGGTATATCGCGGAGCGACTTCATCGTCACGGATCGCGGCCCGATCATCCTCGAGACGAACACGATTCCGGGCATGACCGACATGTCGCTCTATCCCGACGAGGTGAGGCATACCGATATGACGTTTGCAGAGGTCTGCGACGGATTGGTCCAGATGGCGCTGGACCGTGCGGAGGCCGCATGCTGATCGAAGAAGCCGTGGTGCCGGGCACGCCGGCATTCGTTATCGAGTCATATGCATCGCTCGAGGAGCGAGCGAAGACGCGCGATTTTGCGCTGATCGAGGACGATGTCATCGTGCTCGATACCGAGACAACGGGGCTCTCGCTGCAAGATTGCGAGCTCATTGAAATCTCGGCCGCTCGCCTGCGTGGTCGCGAAATCGTTGACACATTCGACACCTTTGTGCATCCAACAGGCCTTATACCTGCGGAAATAACAAAGCTTACAAGTATTACCAATGCAGACGTAGCCGACGCGCCTACGGCCGTCGACGCTGTTGCGGCATTGCGGGATTTTGTCGGCGGCTGCCCGGTCGTGGCGCACAACGCGACGTTCGACCGCTCGTTCATCGAGGCTGTAAAGGGCGGGGTGCAGGTGAGCGACATCTGGATCGACTCGCTTGCACTTTCGCGTATCGCCTTGCCATGTCTCGCCTCGCACAAGCTCTCGTTCATGGCTGAACTCTTCGGCTGTGCCGCGGTTTCGCACCGCGCGAGCGACGACGTCGCCGCCCTCGCGGGTGTATGGCGCATCCTCCTGCTCGCATTGAGCGATCTGCCTGCCGGGCTCTGCCGGCGTTTGGCCGATATGCACCCCGATGTGCCGTGGAGCTATCGTCCGATCTTCTCGTTCCTCGCCACCGAGAATCCGGGTGCCACGTTCTCGCTGGTCGAAGCGCGCATGAACGTGCTCAATGCAGAAGCCGCGCCCGAGAAGGTCGATGCGGACGAGCTACCGTTCATGCGCATGCCGACCGCCGCGGAGCTCGAGGGCGCCTATGCCCCCGGCGGCCTGGTGAACAAGATGTACCCGACTTACGAGCCGCGCGAGGAGCAGATCGCCATGGCGCTCGAAGTGCGCGAGGCGATCACGACCGGCACCCATCGCGTGATCGAGGCCGGAACGGGTGTCGGCAAATCCATGGCCTATCTCGTGCCGTTCGCCGAGGCTGCCAAGCGCAACGGCGTGACCGTCGGTGTGGCGACAAAGTCGAACAATCTCGCCGACCAACTCATGTATCACGAGCTGCCAAAGCTTGCGGAGCAACTCGACGGTGGCCTGAACTACTGCGCGCTCAAGGGTTACGACCACTATCCGTGCCTGCGCAAACTCGAGCGCATGAGCCGGGGCATCACCGAGATCAAGACGAGCAAGGATCCGGCCGACACGCTGACAGCCGTCGCCGTGATATACGCCTATGTGAGCCAGATGGCCGATGGCGACCTTGATGCTCTCGGCATCCGCTGGAGAAGCGTGAACAGGCCGGACCTTACGACCGGCTCTCGAGAGTGCGCACGGAGGCTCTGCCCGTTCTTTCCCGATAAATGCCTGGTGCACGGTGCCCGCCGTCGCGCGGCTCGCGCGGATATCGTGGTCACCAACCATTCCCTGCTGTTCAGAAATGTTGCGGCCGAGGGCAAGATTCTGCCCCCTATCAGGCATTGGGTGGTCGACGAGGCTCATTCGATCGAGTCCGAGGCACGCCGGCAGTGGGCGCTCAAGGTCTCGTCAGATGAGTCGCATATGCTTTTTGAACGACTCGGGAGCGATCGCGCGGGCGCGCTGGCTTCGGCGCTGAGGGAGATTCCGGCAAGCGAGGAGAGCGGTCTTTGCACCAAGCTCGCTGCTAAAGCGGTCTCGACCACGCAAAAAGCGGGCGCCGCCATGGCCGACCTGTTCGATGCCACGCGTGCGTTCGCCAAGAACGTCAAGACCGGATATGACTCGGTGAACCTGTGGATCGGCCCCGATGTTCGCGATTCAGATGCGTGGCGCTCGCTGGCCGCCGAATCCGAGAGTGCGCTTGCCCAGCTTGAACTTGCCGACAAGGCCCTTTCGGGCTTTTTGAGCGCCCTTACCCAAGAGCGTCCCGAAGCCGCGGTCGACCTCGGCGATCTCTCGCGTAAGCTGCATGAGCTGCGCGAGAACCTCAAGCTGATCCACGAGGGCACCGACGAGCGCTATGTCTATTCGCTCCAGGTGAACAGGCGTCTCAAGGCCGGTGGCGAGACGCTTTGCGCCGAGCGTCTCGATATCGGCGAGGCCTTGGCCGACACATGGCTCCCCGAGATGCAGACGGCGATTTTTGCCTCGGCGACCATGGCGGTTGCCGAGAACTTCGACCACTTCAACCATTCCGTCGGCCTCGACCGTATCGGTCCGCGTGCGTCCTCGGCGCTCCATCTCGATTCGAGCTACGACTTCGATTCGAATATGGCTGTCGTCGTGGCCGGCGACGTCCCGGATCCGCGCAATCGCGACGCGTATCTCGATTCGCTCGAGAAGATGCTGGTAGACGTTCATGTGGCGATGGGTGGATCGGTACTGACGCTCTTCACCAATCGCCGCGATATGGACGACCTCTACCGTCGCGTTGAGCCGGCGCTCGCTCGCCATGGTCTTGAACTCGATTGTCAACAGCGCAATTCCTCGCCCAAGCGCCTACGCGACCGCTTTGTGAACGACGAGAAGCTCTCGCTCTTCGCGCTCCGTGCTTTCTGGGAGGGATTCGACGCCTCGGGTGACACCCTGCGCTGCGTTGTGATTCCCAAGCTGCCTTTCTCGAGTCCGACTGACCCGGTCTCGTGCGAGCGCAATCTGCGCGAGGAGCGCGCCTGGGCTCGCTATGCCCTGCCCGAGGCTGTGCTCGCCGTTAAGCAGGCCGCCGGCCGCCTGATCAGGTCGTCGACCGACTGCGGCGTGCTTGTCATGGCCGATTCGCGGCTGGTGACCAAGGGGTATGGAAAGAAGTTCCTCAAATCGCTGCCGACGTCGAGCTATCAGGTTATCGACGCCGATAAGGCCGGCCGCTACCTCGAAATCTGGCGCGCCGGGCACGATAAGCCGAAGAAATAGAAAAAGCCGCACCCGCACAGCTGTCTCATGCGGGTGCGGCATGTCCCCTAAAGCTTGAGCGCTCGGGCCCAGTCCTGAAATTCTTTGGCGAGGTCGTTGTCATTCTCGATTCTGATCTCGCCACCACCTGCGAGAACCTGCTCAAACAGCCAGCTATTCGATGCGACGAGAACGCTCAGGATCGTGCGATCGGGATCGGTCTTGCAGGCTGACCTTTTTGTGATTCCCGCCCAATTCGTGTAATCGGCAGCGCGCGTTGGAAGCGAAACCTGGACGATTTTGCTGTCGCGTGCGAACCCGAAGCCTGCGTCCTCTCCTTCTTTCCCACCATGATCGACAACCGAATCGTCGGTCTTCTGCACATCGGTGATGCGGTCAAAGCGGTAGCAGCGTCGTCCGTCTTCATCGATGTCCCAGGCAATCAGGTAGGTTTTGCCATCGCGGGCTTCGATCTTCATGGGGTCCACAACGCGCGTTCTCGGTATCGGCTCGCCTTGTGATCGATAGGTCAGCTCCGTCCGTATGCCAAATTCGACGGCCTCGTTGATGGCGGATATCCAGGGACCCGGGGACGAGGTGGATGAGACGATGTCTCCCAGATCGGAGCCGGCTCCGAACGGCAATAAGGCGGATTCGATTTCGCGTTTGGTTTCGGTATCGATGGTCGCAGCCTCAATGAGGTGAGCGAGCACGAGCCCCTCGCTCAGCGAGAGGCGGAGCGGCAATATGCGCCCGTCCGTGCCGGCGAGAAAAAGTCGGTCCCCACGTTCGTCTACATGTACCCGTGCACCGCTTTCGCGGTCGGCGAGTGCGGCGATGATGTCGCGCGCCTGGCTGAGTTCCTCGGGTCCGATACCCTGTTCGCTCATAAAGGCGCTCGCGCTTATTCCGCTGCTTCCGGCTGCACTGAGGGCTTCGAGCAACGTGAGTGCGTTGGCCAGGCGATCGTTGGTGTTGTTCTTAGCGGGCATGTGCGAACACCGCCTTGTCGATTTCGTTGTTCCATGCATCGATGAGTTCGGGTGGCTCCACTGGTTTAGGTTCTAGATTGGCATGGCCGAGTACGAACCGTGCCACCGCTGCAAGGTCCGAGGCCTTTATGGTCCAAAGCCATCTGTCTTGATCGCGGTCAAGCGCGATCGTGCCGCGTCCCTGCGTAAAGGCAGTGAGTTCCGTCTCGGTCCGTTCGGAAGGAAAAGAGAATGCGGCAGTTGTTTTAGGTCCCTCCGCAAAATCAAAGGGCAGAAAGAAATAGTCGCTCACCGAGAAATCCTGCGGAATCTCGTAGGTGGCACCTGGTTTAAGTGATGAGACGACGTGGTCGATTCGAAATGTCTTGATCTCGTCGGAAAGGTCGTCGAGCCCGACGAAGTAGCCTTTGCCGGATTCTGAGAATATGCCGTAGATGCAGCATGAGCGCTTCTTTTTTTCGCCCAGGCCGTTGACGTAGGTGAATCTGAGCTGTCTTTTGAGTGAGAAGGCCGTCCAGACCGCCTCTTCGGCGGGTGTCGGCTGGGCGTGCGGCGCGGGGGCTGGATGGATCTCGGAGAGTTCGAGGAGCTTTGTTCGGATGCGCCGCGCGGGAACCAAGAACGGCGAGCTGGGGTTCTCCAGTTCAAGGTCGACGACCCTGAGCAAGGTTTCGAGGGTTGCCGTGTCGACCAGGCCGCCAGCGATAAACGTTTGCTCGCGGTCGATAACCCATGTGGCCTCCTCGGATTGCGAGGCTCCTTGCGGCCTCACGTCCTTGATGACGATGCCCTTCTCGGCGAGCAGTTCGCGGTCGCGCTGGAATTTGCGCTTGTCCGACTCCGGGTTCCCTGAGCCGTAGCCAAGGTCGCTGTCGGAGATGATCTGCGAAGTGCTGATGGGCGCGCTCGCCGCATTGAGGATGAACAAAAGGTTGAGAAGGCGCCGTGCGGCAGCGGTTTTATCGATAGCCTTGCCGTTGCGACGGGTGTCCGTCTTGCTCTGTGCCGACCTGCTCATGTGGCGCTCCTTGGGCCGCGCGATCCGAAAAGTGCGGAACCATTTTAATCCGATATGGAGAGGGCGGTGAAATAACCGGGCTTCTTTTGCGCGGGGGCGGCTCAGATAGGCGAGCTCAAGGCTAAAGGGTATACTTTCGACTATATACGGAGCTATCGTGCGCGCGATGGCTCCCATGGACGATTTAATGGATGTGGAGCATATGGCGAACACCCAGAAATATATCAACCATCTCCTTCAGAACGCCGCCTCCCCAGCGGCCTGTAGCGAGGAGGAGCGTGCCTGCGCCGATGAGTTGGCTCACATTTTTGCCAATCACGGCTTCAATCCCGTTGTTCAGGATTTCAAGGCCGCTCCGAGCAAGCGCTTCGGTATCGCCGTTATGGGCGTTATGGCGTTCGTCGGCTCCGTGCTGATGGGTGTCGGTGGAGCTGCCGGCGTGCTCGGCTTTTTGCTTGCGCTGGCCGCGGCCGTTCTGTATGTGCTCGACCGCTTCGGCTACCGCACGCTCACTAAGCTCGGCCCCGGCGGCTATTCGCAGAATGTCGTTGCCTATCACAAGGCCACGGGTCCTCTCGCCTCGCCTCGCAACCGACCGGTGGTCGTCGTTGCGCATTACGACACCCCGCATGCCGACCTGCTTTCCAAACAGCCGATCGCTCAGTACCGCGATCTGATCTTCAAGCTGGCGCCGATCTGCACCGTCGCTCCCGGCGTTATCGCCATCGTGCGTCTGCTGCCGCTGCCCGGCGCGCTCTCCGTCGTGCTCTGGATCGTTGCTATCCTCGCGGCGCTCGTCCCGCTTGCGATCGCTATTTCGTATATCGCGCGTCGATTCTTCATGCCTACGACCTCGGGCGCTATTTGCAATAAATCGTCTGTTGCCGCCATGCTCGGCGTGATGGATGCCGTATCCCCCTATGCCAAGGGCGAGGAATTCCCGCAGGATCTTGATTTCGATGCATATATCGCCGAGCAGAAGAGGCGCGCGGAGGAAGAGGCGCTCGCCGCTGCTGCCGCGTATGGATATGCGGATGAATACGACGATACCGCTGCTGACGCCGAGTACGGCGCCGTGGCCGCCGGGGAGGCGGCTGACGCGAATGGGTTCGAGGAATATTCCGAGGACGAGGTAGCCGAGTCTGCTGAGGGCGAGGATTGGCCCGCGCCCGAGACGGAGGACGATCTGTCCTCGGCGGCTTCCGTGCTTTCGAACGCGGCGAGCACGGTTTCCTCGCTGTTCGGCTCGATCAAGAACCGCGCTGAGGAGGCCGGTGGCGCTGCGAATTGGATTCGCGACCATGTTCCCAGCCGCGATGCCGCCCACGATGAGGCCGAAGCTCCCATGTCGGAGCCGTATCGCTTTGACGAGACCGCTGCCGAGCAGCAGGATTTTGCTGCCGGCGATGCGACGGATGGCAGCATGCCCGAGCAGCAGGTGGAGTCTGCAGCCACAAACGATCCCTTTGCCGGCCTCGATATCGTCGCGCCTGTCGGCGATGAGGCGGACGCGGCCGAGCAGATTGACGAGAAGCCGCTTCGCAACGATGCCGGCGCGATTCGCTACGGCCTGGATGTTGTGAAGTCGCTCGGTATGCTTCCCACCGATTGCGAGATCGAGTATGAAGCCGGTGCGATGCCGGTTCAGGTGGCAAAGCGAGCTGCTGCGGCTGTCGAGGCTGTTGAGCCGCCAGCCCCCGTCGTTGAAACAGCGATGGATCACGCTCCCGCGACGGCCCCCGCGACGGAGGTTGTCGCCGCGCCCGAGCTGCGCGCTGAGGTTGAGCCTGCGGTTCCCGGTGTCGCTCCGCTCGATCCTTCCCGTAGCCAGGTTTTCCCGGCGCAGCCGGTTGTTCCCGAGGTCGAGCAAGCTGTCGAGCCTGCAGCTGAGGTTGTTCCCACGGCACCTGAGCAAGTCATTCGGCCTGTTGCCGATGTTGTTCCCGCCGCTGTTGAGCAGGCGGTGCTCACCGAGCCCGTGATCGGTGAGGAGCCCGCTGAGCTCGAAACGCACGCTGATGCTGTGGCCGATCGCTGCGTCGTTGACGAGAACCCGACTCCGCGCCCGCTTGCCCACGAGGGTGAGGGTTCGTTTGTCGACCCATTTGCACCGGCTCAGCCGCTGCCGATCGATGAGGAACCCGTCGAGAGCGAGTCGCAGACCGCTGCGCCCGACGATGAGCTGAATGCGATCGATGAGGCATCCCAGCTCGAGGACGACTCTGCACTCGATCGGACCTCGACGGTTATGGCACCGCTTCCGGTCGACACCGCGTTGCCGGAGTATCGTCCGCAGACGACGTACGAAGACGAGGGCGACCTCGATATCGATGCGCCGCACAAGTTCGACATTTCCGTGGTAACGGAGGCAGTGTCTGCGTTTGGGGCCAAGATCATCGACGTGTTTACCTCTCTTGTCGAACGCGTACGCGAGATGATCGCTCGCATTCAGGAGAATCGTCGTGCTCGCGAGGCGGAGATGCTCGAAGAGCAGGAGATGGAGGAGTCTGCCGAGGACGGCGCGGTGCTCGATGATGTCTTGATTCCGATCGAAGATACGGAAGCACCCGCTGGTTCGGCAGATGACGTGGTCGCTGCCCCTGAGTCTGTCGATGAGGCTTATGGCTCTGATCACGTTGGCTCGACTGGTATGTTCGACGTTCCTGCCGATTTCGTCGCCGACGAGGGCGCGGAGGATTCGCCCGCTGCTGACGATTTCGACGGTAGTGAAGAGGTCGTCGAGCCGACTGACGAGCGGGGCACCGAAGCTTTCGAGGCTGTCGAGCAGGCTGCAGCCGAGTTCCCGGTTCAGGCTGATGCGACCGCCGTGTTCCCATCCGTCGATACGGGCGATGCGCAGCAGGTGGAGGTTGAGCCTGTTGCAGGTGCTTCGATGCTCGAGACTGAGACGCTCACCAATGAGGATGACGGTGCAGCCGAGATGGGTATTTCTGAAGAGCCCACGGTCGAGGCCCCTGCGGCTGAGGACGCCTATATCTCTGAGCCGCTCGAGACCATCACCGCCGATGAGCCTGTCGAGCAGACGGCTCAGTTCGATAGTCCCTTTATCTCCGCGGACTTTAAGATTCCGACAGACGATCCGGTTTCCGCTGACGCTCAGAACGATAACTTCATGATCCATGAGGATCCGCTCGCAGCGCCTGGGGTTTCGGCCCAGCCCGAGCCCGCTCCTGCCGATGATCAGCCGGCCGGCCTCGAGTTCGAGGATCTTTTCGCAGCTCCCTCGCAGCTCGATGCGGAGGATGAAGCCACGGATGAGGTCGTTGAGCCTGTGGAGGCGAGCGTTGAAGAAACCGTTCCTTCCGGCGATGTCGCTGCGGCTATGGATGTCCCGGCGACAGCCGAGGGCGAACAGGAGGATGCCGCTGGATCGATCGAAGCCGATGACGAGAGCATCGACGAGACCTACGATGAAAACGTCGCTGTCGAGACTTCCGTCGAGGACGAAGCAACTTCGGGTGTGCCTGTTTCCGCGACCGTCGCTGCTGTCGCGCCTGAACCCGGGTCTGTCATGGAAACTTCTGCACAGCCGGCGCCCGCAAACAAGGCTCCCGAGAAGAAGTTCTCAACGCAGATTTTCACGATGCCGACACCCGAGCGCGAGACCGATACGGTCGATTCGCTCATGGCGGAGATTACGGGCAGCTTTAACGTGAGTTCGACCCAGTCTCAACCGATCATCCAGCCGCCGAGCGGCAATCCCACGGCAGCCGCAAAGATCATGCCTCCCGTTCCAGTGATCAGTTCCGGTATGAAGCCCGTTCTTCGATCTGTTCCGGATCCCTCGATGCCGTCCCTACGCCAGGGTTCCACGGTGAGCCGTGCATCCCTGTTCGATCTTCCCGATCCTGCTACGAATGAGGATCCGTTTGCCAGTGAGTCTTCTTCTGCCGGAAGCCGTAGGCCGGCTCAGCAACACGATCCTGAGGATTATGGCGACTTCCCAGCGCCCGAGACCGAGGTGCCCAGCAAGAAAAAGAAGAAGCGCGGTCTTGCCGGCCTGTTCGGGCGCAAGAAAAAGCAAGAGACGAGCAGCATGAGCGATTGGCTCGGCGTCGATGAGGACTTTGATGCCAAGAATTCCGGTCGCGGTATCGGCTCTTGGGACAATTTCGAAAACGACGACTGGAAAGGTGGCGCCACGTCGAGTGAGGGCGCGACCGAGGCCGAGATGGTTTCTGCCGTGACGTCTATGGGCGATGACGAGCTGCTTGGTCACGATATCTGGTTTGTCGCTGCTGGAGCATCTGATTACGACGGCGCCGGCACGAGGGCGTTCCTCGATGAATATCGCGATAAGCTGCGCGGTGTCTTTGTCATCAACCTCGAGAGCGTTGGTAGCGGTAACTTGGCAACAATCGCGGCCGAGGGCAGCCAGCGCGTGCTCAGGGGCGACCGTCGCATCGCCGGTCTGGTTAACAAGGTGGCCTCGACGTTCCATACCAAGGTCGGTGCTGTAACGATCCCGCAGGTCGAGACCGATGCGTATGCCGCCATGCAGATGAGCCTTCGCGCGCTGACGATTACCGGCGTTGACGGCCAGGGGCAGCGAATCGCCGGCACCGATGAGGATATTCCGGCCAACGTTAAGCCTGAGAATATCGACATGGTTTCCGAGATCGTGACCGAAGTCATCCGCAGGTCGTAAGAGAGGTCCTTGTGTTCAGATTCATTCGCAGACATTGGGTCGCTTACCTGATCGGCTTTGTTGCGGCGATCGTTCTCGGTTTCGGTCTGTCTGTGTTCGTTGGTATCAAGGGTTCCACGAGCGAGACCCAGCGCATCGAAGAGGTCAATCGAGCTGCGGGGAGCAGCAGCGAATAACGGTTTGTTCCTAAATGCTTGATGCATCCGTCGGCCGACGATGGGTGGGGACGAATATCACGAGCGTGCGTTCCTTTTGATGGGGGCGCACGCTCGCGCATGTTATAAGGCTTACGCATGACACCGCTCGATGCGCGAGCCTTTTTGTTTTGGGAGATTTGATTTTGGCGCGAGAAACGATTTGTCGGAGCCAGCTACTAAAGTCTGAATCTGAGCGAAAGTCGAAGCACTGAATTTCTTGGTTCGAAGCATCGATTCTGCATGCGCAAAGGGGTTCGAGCGCTATGGTCTTTCCCGTTGAAGTCGTGAGCTCGGCGCTTTTAATCTTCTGGAACGTCCGCTGTTCCCAAGCAGTGCGCAACGGTGAGAACATCTTGTCGCTTCCCGATAAATTGTGGCCGTAAATGATGGTGTGACGGGACGTTGTGGAACAGCGGTAATCGAAGAAAGCCGCACCCTTATACGAAGGGTTTCCTTCGATGTCATGCCTGAGATAAAACTCCGGGTCCTCTTCAGTCGCCTGCGCGATGTCTTCCGAGATTCCGAGACCGTCTACGGTTACGTGAGGTGTTCGTCTCTTCTGATGAGCAGAGCTAAGTCCTTTTTCCGTGCTGTCCCATGCCTGTTCTTGATGCCGTGCCGGCATGCCGCTTTCAGCAGTTTCAATAAGAGCAAGGCTGGTGGCAAAGACGACGGAGAGCAACAGCGTTAGAAGCGAGATCCGCCTTATGACTGTTGCTCTCCGTGCTGATGACATGTTAGAGACGCTTTCTAAAGAAGAAGGCAAAGCCGCATGCCGCAGTAATCGTCACCGTTGCAGCCGGTGCGAGAAGTGTCGGGTCGCACCCACCGGTTTGGAGCAATTTTGCCCCCGATGACGTCGGTTCTTCCCGTGAGCTCTCAACCGGACCCGTAGCCTCTGCGGCCGTCTGGATAACTCGATCCTCCTTATGGTCTTCGAGCTCTTTTTCGCCGCCGTTGCGGAAAAGATGGACGCGTGCCTCGTTCTCGATTGTCGTACCGGCTCTGTATTCGTCGGTGGCTCGCATAATGATCACGGCGGGGTGATACTCAAAATCGGACGCTTTTGATTCCTCCAGGTCTTCGGATGCACTATCCATGTCGTCGTGTTCGTCGAGAAGGTCTTCGCGATCCCACAAAGCGCTCTTGTCGCTTCGAGTTGAGAATCCGCTCTCGACTCGGCCATATTCAAAACGGATCGAGATGATCTTTTCGCCCTCCTCAAGCTGCAAATCATGGGTGGAAAGTTTTTCGGACTTTGTTGCCGAAACACCATGCTTCCAAAGCTTCCAGCCCGTGTAGTCGAGCGCACGTCCATCCTTCCCAAACGTCTTGATCACCTCATCATCGGTCAACCAAGGATTGTCATGTCCGTCGTCAAGGGTGGCGTTTGCATCGTTTTCCTTCGACTCGGCATCCTCTGTTTCGGCTTTTGCGCACTTGTCGGTCAGATACCAAACGTTGAGAAGGCCGTCGTAATCGCTTTGGGCCTGTGGTGTCTCAATCGTCTGCAGCTCGGCCAGGCCAGATGACGCGCATACCAAATCGTCCTCGCAGGTGAATTCGTCGACCCAGGTGGATGAGGCGTTCTCAAAATCGATGGTGTACCGATATGTTCCATCTTGATCGCCGTTTGCGCGCGCTCTGTTCTCGCCATCACCGTTGGCCGTTGTGTTTTCGGCTATGGGGTTAGCGATTTCCTGCCGTTTATCGATCTTTCCCTCAACTTTGATAGGGCTATCCTTCATGGTTACCGTCTGAACTTCACCGGTTTCTTCCACGGTGAACTCGATGTTTTCGGCCTGATCGTACTGGCGCGGCGTTCTGAGCTCGCACAGACGATATGTTCCGGGGGTCAAGTGCTCAATTCGATGCGGCTGATCCGTGCTGATCCAGCGATCTACCTCAGCTCCGTCAGATCCGTAGACGATCAGCTCGGCGCCCGGCAGCTCTTCTTTTCCGGTGATATCGGTCTTCGACACGTCGATCTTGGTGTAATCGTTTTTGACCTGAACCGTTCTACTCACGACGGCGGTCTGCGCATCTTTGTACGAAAGCGTCACCTTTTCGGATTCCGTGTTGATGAGATATCCGTCGGGCGCGACGGTCTCGATGATTCGGTAACGCGCCTCGCCGCACCCGAGCGGCAAATCGCCAAGCGAGGCACAGCCGTTCTCGTCGCATGTTACGTGGCCGACGAGCTGATCGCATGTGGCTTGAACGTATCCGTCGGCGGCAACGATATCCTCATCTGCGAATATGTCGAATTCAGCTCCGGTAAGAGCCGTACCGTCACCGGCATCTGTTTTGACGATTTTGAGCTGACCGGTGGCCTGTCTATCCGAGACGGCAACCAAGCAAACCTGGCCAAGCGACGAGTCGGGGGAAATGGTGAACGTCGCTCCCTCGCTGTTCAGCAGATAGGGAGCAGCTGCAGCCGTTTCTTTAATGCGATACGTTCCTGCGCGGAGGCTCTGCGGTAGGGTGACGGATCCCGTCTTGTCGGTCGTGAACGTGTCGAGCGCAACCTTGTTGGGGTACCAACATTCTTGCGTAACGGTTTTGCCGGCGTCATCGAGAATCTGGAACGAGAAACCCTTGAGGGGGACGGTCGCGCCGGTCGATGCGTCGAGTTTGATGATCTGCAGGTGAGTTCTGATGTCGCTGTTGTTCACGATAAACTGAAGTTTCGCTCCGTTTTGCATGCTCGCGGCATCGATCTTCCAATCGGCTACGTGTGCAAAGCCGCTGGGGACCGTGCTCTCGACTTCGTGCACCGTGTATCCAGCACGATCGTAGGGAATCGCTCCAGCTCCACCTTCTGGACGCTTGCCTGCGCCGAACCACGCGTCTTTCTGCGATTTTGTGTCAGCGAATCCGTAAGCGTTGGTCGTGAGCGACCCGACGACCTTTCCGGATGAGTTACTGATCACGTTAAAACGGATGCCCTCGGCCGCCTGCTCAACCTTTGAGCCTTCGGAACTGCTGTCTGACTTGAACTTGGAGATCTCAAGGTCAAAGGCTATGGGGGTCTCGCTGACCGCTAGGTCAAGGTCAACAACATCACCCGACCCCTCCTTGACCTCAAGTTTATGGACGGTCGTGTTGAGCAGATATCCTTCCGGGGCTTTAACCTCGCGAATCTCGATGCTTCCCAGGGGAACATCGGTAAAGGTCGCTTTTCGGTCGGCGTCGGTCTTTACCCGCTGCGACCAGCCGGGCGTGCTCTTCGAGACCGCCTCGAATTCCGCTCCCGAGAGACTTGCCCCGACCTGAGCACTGTTTCCGGTTGCGGCGTCATTTTTTCGCACTGTCACGCGTCCGACTTTCGGCTGGTCCACAAAGCGGGGATTCCCCCCGGTCTCGTTCGTCGTGAACTCAAAGCGCCTCTTGCTCAAGCCGAATCCTGTAGGCGCCTTGGTTTCCACAGCATAGTAGGTGCTGGCAGGGGCAAGTTTGAGCGTCGCCTGCCCGTTCGCATCAGTTTTGATGGAGCCGACTTTCGCGTCTGTTGCATCGAAGATGTCGAACTCGGCGCCGCTGAGCTTGTAGTTGCCGTTCCCCGTGGTCACGGTTACGTTGCCCGATTCTTTGGTGACGGTAACGTCGACCGTCGGCATCACATAGAGCAAGTTCTGCGTGAGCTCTCCTTTATCCTCGCGCATGACGGAGTAATACATGCGCGTTCGATTGCGCGGGGCGGTGATCTCGCCGGACCTTGCCTTCTCCACAAGCCAGCGAGCGACCGTGAGGATCTCTTCCTTCTCGGCGTTGCCACCGAAGTTTTCGGTGTAGTTCTTCCCTTTGTGGATGCCGTCTTGGCTTGTTGTACCACGGATCATCCATATGGCGAGCTGTGTTGCGGCGCGGGCGTTTCCTTCGCTGAGCTGGTGTCCTCCTATGTTGGTGGTGCAGGGGTAGGCGTTGTGAACGATGGCGGCACGCTCGTCGTTCACCCATTCCCATCCCTTGTTAAAGCTCGTCCACTGCTTCACATGCGGTCCTGGTGAATTCTGGTCGAGGCAGTACGTAACGCATCCGTCGCGTGCGACCTGCTGGCCAAAGACCTCGTATGGACCGCAGGGAAGTTCCGAGCACATGAAGTCCATGGGGTCCGAGCCATCTTGACCGGAGGCAATCTGAGGGCGCGCGCTAACAAGGAACAACGTGCATAGGAACGCGAGTGCGACGCATCCGATAAAGAAATGCGGCCGGCGCGGATTTATGCAGAATGAGCAGCATGTTTTCATAGGGGTTCCTCCAACGCGTGTCGGTGCAGCGAAACATCGAGAGCGTAAAGTCGGACCCTCTTGACGATTCCCTGCTTTCCTATGGCGTACCTTTCAAGATCCGGTCACGTGATTTGGTAGACCTTGCCGTTGCGGTCTCGTTCAGGCCCTTTGTCGCTTGTTTGGTTCGCGGCATTTCTGCCTGCGCATGTTTCGGACCGATGTATTCCACGAAACGCGAATGATCCGGTGATTCGGAACCGCCCCAAGAAAGGCTTATAAAAACGATTGACTGTAGAGTGCTCGAGAAACTATCGGCGAATGCAATCCGATTCTGCCGCTCTCGACGGCCTCGCCCGTCTGCTAAAAACACTTCGTGCTTTTTCGACGCTTGCGCCTTTTCGGGTTCGGTCCCATCTGCTTGCTATCCATACATAGAAAAAGAGCCACCCAAAGGCGGCTCTTCATACGATTCTATGGAGCGGGCAACGGGACTCGAACCCGCGAGTGTCAGCTTGGGAAGCTGATGCCTTACCACTTGGCGATGCCCGCGTAGGTGCTAATCCTATCACAAACATTTCTGCAATCTTCGTACAGCGTTCTTTCTCGGTACATTCATGGCGTCGCAGGCGGTGAAAACGTTGGTTAGACGCGCTCGGTCTCTCCGGTCGTTTGCTTCGCCTGCACTTCTCCAGTTCTTCTATCTCTATGGTGCGCTGAGCACATGCTGGGCGCGATCTTGGGCGCACGGTACAATGATGCCGTTTGTTTTTACGTGCCCATATCCAAGAAGGAGCCGTACATGATCGACCGCTACACGCGCCCGGAGATGGGCCACATCTTCTCGCTGGAGAACAAGTACGCCATCTGGCAGG
>CAVCLY010000018.1:0-31057 GCA_963603165.1 Faecalibacterium prausnitzii | reverse complement strand
CGCCGGTCTCGAGGGCAAGACCATCATCATGGACCAGGACTGGGCCGTTAACGGAACGGGCGACGAGATAGCGCAGGATGTGGGCTGCATCACCGTCGAAGAGGGCAAGACACTCACCATCGACATGAACGGCCACAAAATCGACAACCTGAGCAGCCATAGCGACTCCAACCTGGATTCTCCGACCTTTTCGGTGAGGAAGGGCGCCGAGCTCACGCTCAAATCGAGCAAGACCAAGGAGCTCAAGTACACGGGATACGACGACACGAGCATGACGAGGCATGCCTGCACGGTGAAGGCCGGCGGCCTGGTCACGAACAAATCCAACTCGATGGGCGGCATCCTCGTCTGCGATTCGGGAAAGCTGAAGCTCGAGAACGTGACGGTCGCCGGCTGCCGAGGCGATTACGATGTCGATAGCGTCGAGACGATGGATGATCGCCGCGATATCAGGTACTACTCGGTGGGCCATCTGAATGGCGGGATCACGCTCGGGCAGGATACGACGCTCGTTATGGAGAACGGCGCGTCGGTGGAACACAACCTCACAACATATCGCGGGGGCGGAATCTACGCCGAAGATTCCGGCGTGACCATCAGCATGAACGGAGCCTTTGTCCGCAACAACTATGCGCTCCATAAATCCGGAGGACTCGCAACGGGTGGCGGCATCTATTGCGACGGGAGCGATACCAAAATCACGATGGAGGGCGGCTCCGAGGTCGCAGGGAACCTTGCGGACGGGGGCGGCGGCATCTACTTTGAGGATGCGTCGTTTTCGCTCACGTCCGAAGATGGCGACGCCTATATCACGGATAATGTTGCTCGGCAGGGGAGCAAGTCCGGGCGGGCGGTCGGCACGAGCGGCGGCGGCATCCATGTCGACTCGGAGGTCGGCACGAACAAGGGCCTGATCGAGAACATCACGATCGCGGACAACCGCTCCGAATACGACGGCGGCGGTATCCAGCTCAACCAGAGGGCAACCGTCGTGCGCAACTGCACCATCACGGGCAACACCTGCAGGTACGAGGGCGGCGGCATCCGCGTCGCCAACGACAGCAACAAGATCTCCGGCTGCACCATCACCGGCAACGCCTGCAACGTCGGCAGCGACGAAGGCGACAACTACGGCGGCGGCGGCGTCTTCGTGGGCAGCATGTACGACATCAAGCTGGCGGGGCTCTGCACCATCAAGGGCAACACCCGCGGCGCGGGCTCCGGCGACGCCGACGACCTGTTCCTCAACGAGGGCGTCGCCAGCGTGACCAAGGCCTACCTCACCGGCACCCTCTCAAGCGGATCGACCGTCGGCGTGCGCGACGGCACCGAGGGCGACCGCCGGATCGCCGAGGAGTTCAACCCCGAGAGCGACGACTGCCTGTTCATCGACCTCGACGGCTACCACGTGACCTACGGCACCGACGAGGGCGGCGACGCCTGGCAGCGCAAGGGCACCAAGGAGTTCGCGCTCTCGGTGAACGGCGAGGCCCGCGCCCGCTTCGCCAACGGCGCGACCGCGACGGTGAACGGCGCGAGCACGGACGCGGCGAAGGTCTTCAAGTGCTGGAGCGCCGAGGGCGCCACGGGCCTCTACCCGCTCGAGGACTACATCCCGGAGGGGACCGACCTCACGAACCCGGTGCTCTCCATCACCATGCCGCAGAACGACGTGGACCTCGCCGCGGAGTACGTGACGCGCTCGAGGGACATCGCGCTCGCCGTCGAGGCCCCGCGCGCCGGCTCCGCCCTCTCCGGCGAGGGCACGCTCACGTGGACGTCGGCCGACGACAGCGACCCGCACATCGAGACGGTGGCGGTCGCGTGGTACGAGCGGGCGGACGACGGCGCGCTCTCGCCCGCCACGGGCGCGGCCAAGGCCGACACGGCCTATGTCGCCCGCGTCTCGCTCGCGCAGGATATCCAGGCCGGACGCGCGTTCGCGCTCGACATGGAGGCCTCCGACGTGGCCGCGACCATGACGGGGGACCCTGAGGGCGAGGTCGGCGCCGCCGAGGCGACGGTCGACGCGGCGGGCACGCTGAGCGTCACCACCAACGCCTACACCACCGCCGGCGCGACGTTCACGGGCGTCGAGGACATCTCGCTCTCGTTCGCCGCGGGCACCTCGCGCGCCGACTTCGAGGCCGCGCTGCCCGCCAAGGCGACTGCCCTCAAGAGCAACGGCAGCGCGCAGGGCTTCGAGATCGACTGGAGCAAGATCGCCTTCGGCACCTGGTTCCGCGACGGCAAGCTCGTCCGCGCCTCATCCCTTCCCATCACGCTCAACCCCGCCCTGAAGGACCCCGACGGCGTCCTGCCGGAGGAAATGAGGGCCGTCAGGGTGACGTTCCTGATCGTGCCCGAGGGCACCGAGGTCGTCGCCGCCCCCACCGTGACCCCCGCGGCGGGGACATACGGGGTCAAGGCGAACGCCGACAGGTTCAGCGGCGAGAAGATGGCCCTGACGGCGGGCTGCGGCACCGAGGGGGCCGAGATGAGGTACACCCTGCAACGCAGCGACGGTTCGAGGTGGAATGACGTGAAGAGGAGCGCCGAATACGGCTCGGGCATCGAGCTGGATGTCGCCAAGGGCGGCACGGCCCACTACAGGCTCGAGATCTGGGCCGCCAAGGGCGGCTCGGAATCCGTGCACAGGACGCTCTACTACGCGATCGAGGACGACCGCCCGGTGGAGACGGTGGCCGTCAAGGTCAAGCGCGTCGCCACCGTCCGGGGCGCCGCCGAGGAGGACGTGGCCGAGCCCACCGTGGCGAGCGGCGGCGACGTGACCCTCGTCGCGCCCACCTGGAAGGGGCACTCCTTCGAGAAGTGGACGAGCGGCGCCGACACGCTCGGCACCGACGCGACCCTCACGCTCAAGAACGTGACGGAGGCCAGGACCGTGACCGCCGTCTACAACCCCGTCGTGAGCGAACTCGAGCTCGATGTCGCCGCGCCCGCGGCGCACAGGGCCCTGGCCGACACCGCCAAGGTCTCCGCCAAGATCGGCACCTCGACCGACCCCACCGACATCACCGGCTACTTCGACGCGGACGGGGGCTCCAACGTCTCGTGGTCGCCCGCGCCCGGCCCGGACGGAAGGGCCGCCCACGGCACCGCCTACACGGCGACGTTCTCCGTCGCCGACTCCTCCGCGACCGGCACCAGGTACCTCATCTCCCCGAGCGTCAAGGTCTCCTGCAAGGGGGACGCGGCCGGCACCGCCTACACCACGGGCGAGGGCTCCGGCCTCGAGCTCCACGTGCAGTTCCCCGCGACGGAGAGGTGCGTCGCCAAGTCGCTGACCGCGCCGGAGCGGGTGGACCTCGCCTTCACGCAGGCCCTCGCCTACCACGAGGCCGGCTCCTGGGACCTGCCGGGGACGGCGACGCTTAAGTACGGGTGCGACGAGTGCACCGAGACCGAGAAGGTCGACGTCGCGCTGGGCGACGTCACCGCCTTCGACGCGAGCAGCCCCGAGGAGCAGGAGTTCGAGGTCTCGGGCAGGGCGAGGATCCCGGGCTACGTCGACGGCGCGGGCGGCGCCGGCGACGCCGTCGGCGGCGAGGTCTCGCTGACGGTCCACGTGGCCGCCCCCGAGACCGTCGCGACCCCGACCGCCTCGCTCAAGCCCGGCGCGCACAGGGGTGCGCAGGAGGTCGAGCTCGAGTGCGCCACGAGGGGCGCCACGATCCTCTACACCACCGACGGCAGCGAGCCCGCCGAGGGGAACGGCACGGAGTACGGCGGCGGGCCCATCGAGGTCGCCCGCAGCGTCACGCTCAAGGTCAGGGCCGTCCGCGAGGGGATGCTCGCGAGCGAGGTCGTCGAGCTCCCCTACACCATCGAGCACGAGGTGAGGTTCGACGCCGCGGACGGCTCGGGCGCCGCGAGCGCATGGGTCGCGGACGGCGAGGCGGTGGCCAGGCCCGCCGACCCGACCCGCAAGGGCCACGACTTCGCGGGCTGGTACGTCGAGGGCTCCGAGGAGGAGTACGACTTCTCGACCCCGGTGACCGCCGACCTCGCCCTCTACGCGCGCTGGACCGAGAAGAAGGGCGACGGCGCCGTCGAGCACCTCGTGACCTTCGATGCCGCCGGAGGCAGCGCCGTGGCCGCGCAGACCGTAAAGTACGGCGAGTGCGCCACCGAGCCCAAGGCACCGACCCGCAAGGGCTACGACTTCTGCGGCTGGGCCCTCGCCGGCAGGGCCTACGACTTCACGACCCCGGTGAAGGCCGACCTCAAGCTCACCGCCACCTGGAAGAAGCAGGAATCCAAGAAGGACGACGGGACCGATGCCGATGACGGCAAATCCGACACCGGCAGCAAGCAGGACGGCAGCGCCGACGGCCAGAAGGGCGATGGCACTAGGACGACGACCACGGTCGCGACCGTGACGACCTCTTCGGACCGCACCCTCGCCGCCACCGGCGACCGCACCCTTCTCATCGTCGGCGCGCTGGTCGCCCTCGGCTTCCTCGCCGCGGTCGCAGGCATCGTCGCCAAGCGCAAGAAGAGGTAGCATCCGCGGCCCGTACGGCCTGCCCGGGACTTTCCTTCGGGAACTTCCTCGGCAAATGGAGGCGGCCTTTCGTCCTGCTCCCTCGGAGCGGCGTGCGAAAGGCCGCCTCTTTGCCTGCGAGGCGTTCTCGAACGGAAGCCCCGGACGCACCTGCTGTTCGGTTGAGGGCCCGATGGGGTTCCCAGCGTGAGGAACGGCCGCTTCGCACGGATAGGCGGCGCCTCGTCCCTTCTAAACGTGAATAGCAGCCGTTTGTCACGGTTAAGGCATGCAATTCGGCCTCTAAATGTGAAAAGCGGCAGTTCCTACGCACGCGGGCACCGGTCGCGCTCTGCCCTGGCGTGTCTGTTGTTGACGTTGCCAAACGGCCACAAAAGCCCCGATCATGATCGGTTTATCGTGGCCTCTTACTTGGGCCATAATCTAGCTCGTTCCTTTGGCCGGCCCCGCTTATCCGGGGACGTCACCGCGCACCGCAGATTGGGGCCTCATGTTCAACATCGTTCTGCTCGAGCCGGAGATCCCGGCGAACACGGGAAACATCGGGCGCACCTGCGTCGTGACGGGCTCCAGGCTGCATCTCATCGAGCCGCTGGGCTTCTCGCTCGCTGACGACATGCTGCACCGCGCGGGCCTCGGCTACTGGCACAGCCTCGATGTCACGACCTACGCTAGCTGGGAGGAGTTCCTGGCAAAAAACGACCTTGCCGAGAACGATGAGCGCCTCCACCTGCTCACCAAGAAGGCTCGCCGCACGTATGCCGAGGCAAGCTACCGCGCCGGCGATTTCCTCGTCTTCGGCAAGGAGTCGAGCGGTCTTCCCGAGGGCCTGCTTGCGCGTGTGCCCGAGCGTTGCGAGCGCATCCCCATGCTTCCGGACAGCGCCAGCATCACCGATGCCGAGGCGTGGGGCGAACGCAGCGGCGCGCATGCCGACCACGCGGCGCTTCGCCAGGATGTCTGCGGCAACTTCGTCGACCCGGACGACTACCGCATCAGCGCCCTCAATCTCTCCAACTCCGCCGCCATCGTCCTCTACGAGGCTCTGCGCCAAACCGGTTTTTCCGGAATGGATGTCTAGGCGGGGTGACGACGCCTTGCTTCGCCACACGGTACGAAAAGGCCTGGACGAGCAAGGCGCGCTTTCCACTAGCTAGCGAACAAACGGCAGGTCGGGTAGGTCATTGCGCTCCATGACGGAGACGAGCATGCGGGCAAAGCCTTCTGGGTCTCGGATTTGATACTGCATGTGGTCATAACCCTCGAAGACAGGAAAATGGCCATGCGGGTAGGCGGCCATGATGGCGTCGCGATACTTAAAGTGGTCCTCGGCGCTGCCGAACTCCCAGAAGGAGCGCTCCTGCAGGCTCTCGGGCAGCGCGGGGAACGGCTTGTCCTCGAGGCTGTCGGCGAGCTGGCGGCGAAGGTTGACGTAGGTAAGGTGGCGTCCGGCCTCCATAAAGTACGGCTTGATGGCCTCGTCATCGCACCACAGGATATGCTTGAGCGTGCCGCCGCGGCTCCACCACAGGCTCTTAATGGCCAGGTAGAGAAACGGCACCATGACGCGTCGCGTGCCAGGCGCGATCTGGGCGAACTGCCCGCCGTCGAAGAAGGCATGCTCCACCGGCAGCTCTGTCTGGGCGAGAAACGCGCAGGCGAGGTCAGCTCCGATGGAAGATGAAACCACGAGCTCAAGGCGTTTGATACCGTTGGCGGCAAGGAAGTCCTCCACCTGGCGCACCTCGTCGGCCTTGCCGGCATAGGCCTGCCCCTCGCAGTAGACCGTGGAGGTGGGCATGACGCAGAAGTAACGGTCAACCAGGTGTTCTGCCACACGTTCGCTGCTCGCCCCGGTGACACCCATGGCATGGAAGAAGAGAACCGCCGGCTTCGCCGGGTCGCCCATGGTAGAGAACAGCATCGCAGCCTCCGCAAGTTAGACTTGGTTTACATAACGACTCCAAGTATAGCGACTCGCGTACTCTGTCCATCTCATTTGCCTTTACGGTGCGGCATCTAGGCGATTTACGTGGCGC
Organism: Faecalibacterium prausnitzii; assembly: GCA_963603165.1. Taxonomy (GTDB): domain Bacteria; phylum Actinomycetota; class Coriobacteriia; order Coriobacteriales; family Coriobacteriaceae; genus Collinsella. Next base: position 24,490 of record CAVCLY010000018.1, on the reverse strand, counting down.
GCGGCCCCGGGGTCTCTTAGCTGGCTTTAGCCGAAAAGAACGTCGGGTCACCATATTCGCGAGCCATCGCATCGCGCGTCACAACCCATTGCTTGCCGTATTTGCGGGCGTCAACACCGGCAACGAGCTTCCCATACGATACCGCCTTGCGCAGCGTAGACTCGCTCAGGCCCCAAAGCTCGCTGGCGTCCGCAAACGACATCAGACCATCGAAGGGAGTTTTTTCCTCAACGCCGTTCGCCCAAAGCTCCTCGCACGAAAGATCGATGTCGTCATTCCAAATGATGCCGCAACCGCCAACGTCAACTTCAACGGAAGAAAACAGCTCTTCCTCCTTTAGCGGCTTGAAAGCAGCAAACTTATCAAGAAGAGGCGCGACGTCATATACCTTTGTAGAACCATTGGCGAATTGAACCGACAATTTCAGATCGGTAAGCGCGTAGACGTCCTTAATCTTGTGAAACATCGTGCTGACCTCCTAATCGAGTGGCTCGAGCTTCTTAAACTCTTGGGTCTCCCACATCTCAATCAGCGCATCGCGATTCTGGGCAACCCATTCGCGGACCATGCTGGCGGCCCGATTCGGTAAGTCCCCATCGATCATCTCTCCCGTGCGGATGTCAAAAGCCGCCGTGTCATCACCGTAGATGACGTGAATATGAGGGGGATTGTGCTTCGTGCCAAGGAAATACATGCGGATAACAATCCCATAGAACCTCGCAAGTGCTGGCATTGTTCTCCTTTCGTTCGGATAAGAATATCACGTTACAGTGATATTCATCCCAAGTTGGGGCATCCTGGCCCGCGCGAGCTTTTAGTAGACGGTGCGGATCTTGGGCGGGAGGGAGTCGGAAACCATGGCGAGGGCGCAACCCTCGTTGCCGTCGGCGATGGCCTGCTCGTAGCACCGGCTCTTAAGGGCGAGTATGTCGAAGGCGCGCTGCAGTTTCCCTCGTTTTATTGCTCCCTCCCCAGCAGGCAGTCCAGGAATGCGCGCGCGGAGGTGGAGAGCAGACCGGGGCGATAGACGGCGGCGAGGACGCGGGCCACGGGCGGGTCGAGCGGGCGCCGCTCGATGCGGTAGGGACAGCGCGTGAGGATGAGGTTCGGCAGGATGGACACGCCGAGGCCGTTCTCGACCATCGACATGATGGCGTAGTCGTCCCAGGTGGAGAGGCATACCGTGAGGCTAAGGCCGGCGGTCTCGAACAGCGGGCTGATCTCGTTGTCGTTCTCCCGTTCGAGCAGGATGAACGGCTCGGCGGCGAGCTCGGCCAGCGAGATGGCTCCGCGTGCGGCAAGATCGTGGCCCTGCGGCACGACGGCCATGAGCTCGTCGGTGGCAACCACCTCGCGGGCGAGGTCCTCGCGCGACTTCTGCGGCGGGTAGGGGAGAAAGCCGAAGTCAACCAGGCCGTCGGCCACCCAAGACTCGATCTCGGAGTAGTTGCCCATGCGCAGCTCGTATTCGATGCCGGGGTGCTCACGGGTAAAGCGCTCGATGGCCGGCGGGATGAGATGCGTGGCCACCGACGAGAACGTGCCGATGACGATGAGGCCGGTCTGCGCGCCGGCGACCTCGGCCACACGCTCGCGCAGGCGGCGTTGATCCTCGCAGACGGCCTCCACAAAGGGCATGACCTGCTGACCGTCTGCCGTGAGGCGCACGCCCTTGCGGCCGCGCTCCAGCAGGACGATGCCCCAATCGCGCTCAAGATCGGCGATCATGCGCGAGATGCCCGACTGACTGTAACTAAGTTTGCGCGCCGCCGCGCTGATGCTGCCCGCCCGCACCGTCTCTACGAGTGCCTGGTACTTCTGCACCGCGTTGTCCATACGCGATCCTTTCTTAGCCTGCCGACACGCATGTCACCGCCGAGCTTGGCGATGCGAGCGGCTGCATAGGCCGGCCATTCAGCACGCCTGCATGTCCGTTGCCAGCGCATTCGCCCCTCACATCTGCGACCAACTTTTCCCCCTGCCCAAGCAGACGCCCAATGGGCATCGTTTGCCGCAGCTGAAAACGCCGTCAATTCGTTCCATGCGTATTTGTGATGGCAACCATGCTAAACATCTGCTTTTCTCAATACAAGCGAGCTGAGAAGATTAGCTGCGGAAATTACCCGTCATCTGTGAGAAAGCGTGCGAGATACCATGTCGAAGGCCACCAGGAACTACCTGCTCTCGCTCGTGCTCTTTGGCTCGAACGGCATCGTCGCCAACATGATCGACCTGCCGAGCGCCTACGTCGTCTTCGCGCGCGTGAGCTTGGGCGCAGCGCTGCTCGTGGTCCTCGCGCTGCTTGGCCGCGAGCCGCGCGCCAACCTGCAGTCGCCCACGCATCGCCGCCAGGCCGCCCATCTCTTTATCTCGGGCGCGGCGCTGGGCGCGGCCTGGCTGTTCTTGTTCGAGTCGTATCGCTACATCGGGGTGGGCGTGGCGTCCCTGCTGTTCTACTGCGGCCCCGTCATCGTGATGGCAGTCTCTCCCGTTGTGTTCAAGACGCGCCTCACGGCCACCAACCTCTGCGGCTTTGCCGCCGTGGTGCTCGGTGCCTTCTTCGTTGTGGGGCAGGGCTTGGGCAGCGGCATCGCACCGATGGGTCTGTTGCTCGGCGGCATGAGCGCCGTGATGTATGCCGTGATGGTCATCCACAGCAAGAAGGTCACCGACATCGGCGGGATCGAGTCCTCGGCCGTGCAGCTCAGCGGCAGCTTCAGCATCGTGGCGCTCTACATGCTCGCAAGCGGTATCGCCGGCGCGCTGACCATGCCCACCGCCGCCCAGCTCGCCAACCTCAACGTGACTGCTATCCTCTGCATCGGTCTCGTGAACACGGGTCTGGGGTGCCTCATGTACTTCAGCTCCATGGGCGAGCTGCCCGTCGCGCGCGTGGCTGTCTGCGGCTACCTCGAGCCGCTCTCCGCCGTGGTACTCAGCGCGCTTCTGCTCGGCGAGGCCATGACGGCAGCTAACGTCCTCGGCGCAGCCCTCATCCTTGGCGGCGCCCTCTTTTCCGAGCTTGGCGACAAGCTCATGGCCCGCTCCGCCGCCCGCCTACGCGAGGGGACTGCAGCGTAGGACGAACCCGGTGCAACTGCCGGTCCCAAACGATTTATCGAGTCCCCGCAACGCATTTACGTAGCCGACGGATGTTCTCAGCGCCCAGAAAGACATCTGAGACATGGGCAAGCTGATGGCTACCAATCCCCAACAGAGCCAGCCCAAGCCGTTGCACGATGCGGTACCAAGCCCGCATCGACCACGGGCCTCCCCCTAGTCTCCCCGCGACCCGCGGGACGCGCGCCGCATCCGTTCAGCAGAGTCTCCATCAGCCCGCCGGAGGGTCCCGCCACCGCCTTCAGGCAAGGCACCTCGAGCCCGACTGGGCATTCCCTCCGCAAACATTCCGCAGGCACGGAAGGGGACGTTCGCCCAACGCTCCAAAGGAGCGAGGCGAACGGCCGCTTCCATGTGCCGAGGACGTTTGCGGAGGGAATGCCCAGTCGGGCGCCAGCAAGGTCGCGGCATCAGCAACGGGCGGAACCCTCCGGCGGGCGTCAGGCCGAACCCGGCCGAGCGGACGCGCCGCGCGGCCCGATTGCTTTTTGTAAAGCCTGTTCGTCTCCACCGTTTCTCGAGCGAAATACCTGTGGCTCGTCTACAATTTTGGACAATGCTGACCAATTATGCCTAGCTGCATTTATATCGAATATATGCCGGCCCTGCTCGCGCGCAGTTCGCGTCGTCGCAGTGCCCTCGCGTATCGGGAAGGATCTCTATGCTCCGTCGGACCTGTAAGGACTCTCGGTCCAAACGCCTTGCATCGGCCGTTTTTGGGATTGCCCTCGCGTTTGTCGGCGCGATCGCGTCCCCTGCTCAATCTTATGCAGACGAGACCAGCGCGATCGGCTATACATACGGCGATTCGGGCGAGAAAGTCTATTACGAGTATTCCCAGGTCAAGGACATGATGAGCGCCGGTTACTCCGGTAAGGTCGTCTATCTGAATAGCGACTTGGGGTACAACGGCACGCTTTATATCGAGGACGGCAAGTCGATCACCATCGATTTATGCGGTTATAAGCTCACCTCCAGCAAAAAGGTGGACAAGTACCAAGCCGCGAGAGTCACGCTGGGAGAAGGCTCGAACCTGACGCTCAAGGGCAGCGTGACTAAGGATTTTGCCTACGCAGACTATTCGGACGGACCGGAGGAGTACGTGCCCAAAATTACCAGCTCCGGCGGCGCCGTCATGGGAAAAGCGATTAAGAACCTGGCTTTGCACAAGGCCGGCTGCGTTGAGATGGGAGACCACAGCACGCTCACGCTCGATCATGTTGCCCTACTCGGTGGGTGCGTCAAAGGCGGCGGCGGTGTCGAGATGGGCGAGGGCGCCGTCCTCAATATGATAAACGGGGCCACGATCTCGGGATGTTACGCCGCCAACGGCGGTGGCATCAAGATCAATGGGACCGGAGCCAAGATCAACATGAGCGGTAACTCCACGATCGAGAGCAACGGCGCTAGTTCTGGTGCAGGCATCTGGACCAAGTACTCTGAGTTCGAAATCAACTCGAGCGATTCCACGGCAAAGATCACCAAGAACGTCGCATACGACTGGGGCGGCGGCATCTGCGTTGCGCAGAAGGGCGGCACGAACTGGGGCCATATCAGCAACGTGACGATCACCGAGAACTCGGCATCCAACAACGGCGGCGGCGTCGCCCTTGTCCAGGAGTGGACGACCCTCAAGAACTGCACGATCACCAACAACACGGCCGGCACTTACGGCGGCGGCATCTACGACGAGAACGACTACAACACGGTCAAAGACTGCACGATCCAGAACAACACCGCGGGCAGCGAGGGCGGCGGCGTGTTCGTGTACTACAAGCACGACCTCAGAACCGGAGGCGTGCTCACCGTCGATGGCAACAAGCGAACCGACGGCGCCGCCGACGACGTGTTCCTCGACTCGGCTAGCTCCAACGCTACCTGGGCCTACCTGTATGGCGATGTCGACATGGGCTCGCACATCGGCGTCCGCACGGGCGTGACGAAGGATCGCCGCATCGTCACCAACAAGAGCAAATACGAAGAGGGCACGTTCTTCTTGAATATCCCCCAGGACTATTGGCTGACCTACAGAAAGGACGACAAGGAGCTCTGGCAAAGCGTGAAGACGTCCGAGATCAAATATCTCGTGACCGTTAACGGCGAGGGCGCGGATCGCTACGACACGGGCGAGACCGTTACGGTCGACGCCGGCAAGAACAACAGCTACATGACCGGCAACATGTTCTCGCACTGGGACGCGAGCTCCACGACCGGCTTCTCGCCCGTCGAGAAGTTCATCAACGACGACACCGCCTACAACTCAAAGCTCACCTTTGCGATGCCGAACAACGACGTGCACCTCAAGGCGGTCTACTGCGACCCCGTGGTGCTGCTCAACGTGTACGTCGACGAGCCCGTGGCGGGCAAGGCGCTGGCCACCGAGGCGCTCGTGGACATGGCGACCGAAAAGGGCAGCGCCGCGCGCAGGATCATCGGCACCGATGAGTTCAAGTGGTACAAAAAGACCTCGTCGGGCGAGCTGGTCGAGGCGAGCGGCGTTGCCGAGCACGGCTGCACCTACGTGTTCGAGGCGACGCTTACCCCCGATACGGCCAAGGGCCTTGTCTACAAGGGCAATTCTGTTACGGAGAAGACCGGCTCGCGTCTGTACACGGTGTCGGGCGGCACCTCCGGATCGGAAGATAGGACGGCCTCGCGCGGCATGAACCCGAGCACTGGCGTTTTTACGCTCAAGTCCGACGGCTTCACGGTCGCCAAGGCCGAGGTCTCGTCGGTCGAGTCCGCGAGCATCACGGTCAAATCGGGCATCACCAAGCAGGCGCTCATCGACGCGCTCCCGGCAACCGCCATCGCCACCGTCAGCGACGGCAAGAAGGTCGAGCTCTCGGCCGATACGGCAAGCGCGGCGCTTCCCGAGGGGCTTATCGAGGACGGCGTGGTCGCCGCCCCCGCCGATGCCGACTCCAAGGAGTGGACGGTCACGGTCCCCGTCAACGGGTCGGACTCCGTCAAAAGGCCCGACGACAAGGCGCTCACGGTCAAGGTGACGGTCGTCCAAGATGGCGCCGAAATCGTTCCCGAGCCGACGGTCTCGCCCATCAACGGCACCTACGACCGCTACAACGGCGATGTTAAGCTCGACGCCGACGGCAGCCTCAAGGTCACGGCGTCGCTCGGCGAGGGCTCAAAGAGCGGCACCAAGATCTACTACCGGATCGACGACGGCAGCGCGACCGAGTACGACGAGGGCGCGGGCATCGTGCTCAAGGGCGCCTCGAACGACCAGGCGATCTACTTCGTCTCCGTGTGGGCGCAGCGCAACGGCATCAAGTCCGACGAGGTGCAGTGCTTCTACATGCTCGATGACACGCTGCAGAAGAGCTTTAGCGTCGGCTGCCGCGATACCGCGCTCGACGACTCGTGGAGCGCATCGTTCGGCGTCACGGGCGACCTGTACACCACGGTGAATGTTGCGGCGCCCGAGAAGGAGGGCCGCGTCTTCGACCACTGGGAGTGGACGGGCAGCGGCGATGCGCCCGACGGCCTCGACCTCTCCAAGAGCACGCTCACGCTCACGAACTACGACCCGAGCGTGTACGAGGGCAGCATCACCGCGGTCTACACCCCGGTTCTCGATTCCCTGCGGGTCTCCATGGGCTATCCCGAGGCGGGCAAGAAGCTCGACCAGGCGACCACCCAGGTCTCTGGCACGTATAAGGGCACCGACCGCACGCTCGTCGACCTCATGTCCTACTTTGCCGATAGCGGCAGCGTTGGCATCGAGTGGTCACCGAGCGACACCACCGCCAAGGGCAACACGGCCTATACGGCCACGCTTGCCCTCGAGTCCGGCGTAGAGAAGAACATCAACGGGCGCACGGTCAAGTACGCCATCGCCGACAACGTCGAGGTCGACGTGTCCGACGGGAACGATACGTATCTGAATCTTGACTCGAGCTACAAGAACAACAAGCTCAGCATCTCGTTCCCGGCGACCGAGGCCTCCCTCCATACGGTCTCGTTCGATACCGGTGAAGACGGCCCGTCCGTTGCCTCGCAAACGGTGGAGGACGGCGCGTGCGCCAAGGAGCCCGACGCGCCCAAGATGTCCGGCTTTACGTTCGAGGGCTGGGCATATGAGAACGGCAATGACTACGACTTCAAAACGAAGGTGACGGACGACCTTGAGCTCCATGCCAAATGGAGTGCGTCTGGCGAGCCCGCGGTAAAGACGGTCTACACCGTGACATTCGACTCCGCGGGAGGCAGCGCCGTGGCTGCCAAAGAGGTTGTCGAGGGCACTGCGGTAAAAGAGCCGAGCGCCCCGACGCTTAAGGGCTTTGATTTTGCGGGCTGGTTCGATATCGACGGCGACGAGTGGGATTTCAGCAAAGCTGTGACGCGCGACGTCACCCTGTATGCGCACTGGGCCAAGAACGGCGGCACCGATCCCGCCTATCTGGTTGTGTTCGAGACGGCAGGCGGCTCCTCCGTCGACCCGCAGACCGTGACGAGCGGCGGTACGGTCTCCAGGCCCAAGAACCCCACGCGCGAGGGCTACGAGTTCCAGGGCTGGTTCTGCGAGGACGGGTCGGAATTCGACTTTGCGACCAAGGTGACCGACGACCTCACCCTGTACGCCCAGTGGGCCAAGGGCGGCGAGGACGTCTCGGCCCATACGGTTGCCTTCGACTCCGCCGGCGGCAGCGAGGTGGCGTCCAAGGTCGTTGCCGACGGTGCCTGCGTGAGGCGTCCGGACAACCCGACGTTCGACGGCTTTGACTTCGATGGCTGGTACACCAAAGACGGCGACGAGTACGACTTTGCCAACGTGGTGACCGCCGATATCACCCTGTATGCGCACTGGACGGCAAGCTTCGACCCCGAGCCCGCATATCTCGTGATCTTCGATTCCGCGGGCGGCTCTGCCGTTGAGGCCCGGACCGTGAAGAGCGGCGACAAGGTCGAGAAGCCGGCCGACCCCACTCTTAAGGGCTGCACCTTTGTTGGCTGGTTCACCAAAGACGGCACGAAGGCTTACGACTTTGACTCCGAGGTGACCGGGAACCTCACGCTTTGCGCACAGTGGGAAAAGAGCGGCGACGACGTCGTCTCGCATACCGTCACGTTCGATTCTGCCGGCGGTACGCCCGTTGAGACCAAGACCGTCGCCGACGGTAAATGCGTCAAGGAGCCCACCGCGCCCACGCGTGCGGGCTGCGACTTTGCCGGCTGGACGCTCGATGGCAAGCTCTACGACTTCAAGACCCCGGTTAAGTCGAACCTCGAGCTCAAGGCCACCTGGAAGAAGCGGGAATCCAAGAAGGACGACACCGACGGCGACGACTCCAAGAAGGACGACGTCAAGCCCGATACCGGCGAGGACAAGGGCGATTCCGGCAAAGATGACGGCGACAAGGGAGGCGCCGGCACGGGCGACGAGCAGAAGGGGAGCGGAGGCAAGACCGTGACCACGGTCACGACCGAGACGAAAACCTCGCAGCCGGCCGCCCTCGCCGCCACCGGCGACCGCACCCTCCTCATCGTCGGCGCGCTGGTCGCCCTCGGCCTCCTCGCCGCGGTGGCGGGCATCGTCGCCAAGCGCAAGAAGAAGTAGCTCCCACGAACATGACGGCCCGCCCGGGATTCCCTTCGGGAACGTCCTCGGCAAATGGGAACGCCGCCCGGACCCGCCCCTATCGGAGCGCCGGTCCGGGCGGCGTTCCCTTGCCTGCGGAATGCTCCCGAACGGAAGCCCCGGGCGGGCCTGCTGCAGACGTTGCTAAACCGGCTCAAGATATTCATGCCCTGATCGACTCGTCTTGGGCTTCGGCTATTCATAAGCTGAGCAGCTTGCATGCTGAGCGGATTGCGGTCGCGATGCCTCGTGTTTGCCGCCTTGCAATGAGGTTGAATCGGCTACCCGCTGAATCAAGAACGATTCCACGAGCAGCCGGAATCCGCGAAGCGTCAAGCCCATCCCAACCGAGTGCAGATAGCATTTCTCCCCGCGACCCGCGGGACGCGCGCCGCATCCGTTCAGCAGGGTCTCCATCAGCCCACCGGAAGGTTCCGCCACCGCTTGCCGCCAGGTAACCGTGAGCACGGCGGGGGTTTCCGATCAAAAACATCCCGCAGGCAAGGAAGCACCGTCCGGCCCGCCGCTCCGAAGGAGCAGGGCCGGGCGGCGCTTCCATTTGCCGAGGACGTTTGCGGAGGGAATGTCCAGCCGGGCGCCAGCAAAGCCGCCACGTCAGCAACAAGCAGAACCCTCCGGCGGGCGTCAGGCCGAACCCGGCCGAACAGACGCGTCGCGCGGCCCGATCGCTATGCTCGATTGCGCTTGGCGATAAGGCTCGTATAGGGCAACGACGCTTCCAAAAAGGTGATAGCGCGATCGTAGTCGCGTGCGAAAAAGCAGCTGTAGAGCGCGTCGAGCACGTACTGCACGGCAATATGGCTCGCGTACTGGGTGATGCGGTGCTGCAGGCTCTCGCGGTCGCTCACCAGCAGATAGGCGGCAAATCCGGGGTGCAGCTGCTTGCAGTAGGGCGTGCCGATGACGATCACGGGGGTCTTGCGCTCCGAGAGCAGCGGCAGCACGGTCTTGAGGTTGTCGGCGAGCCCCGAGTACGAGATCACGATGGCCACATGCGTTGCGTCTGAGGCCATGGCCGTGCGCGTCTGCGATTCGAAGTTCTCGTAGCAGGTGGCGGTCTTGCCGGCCGAGAGCAGGCGGTCGCGGAACATCTGCGCCGGGTAGAGATTGTGCGATTGCGTGTAGATGTCGACCTGCACGGCGCGTTGGATGAGCTCGGCCGCGCGGTTCATGTCATCGATATCGACCATGGCGCGGGTCTCGCGCAGGGTCACCTCGTAGAGCTCCTCGATCTGCGGCATGATCTCGGACGCCACGGCACCGGCCGCGATGGGAAAGTTGATGTCGACGGAGCTCTTGTGCTCCTCGCTTGTGGCCAGGCGCGTGAGCTCCACCTTGAGGTCCTTGAACCCCTCGAGGCCGAGCTTTTTGCAAAAGCGGTGGACGCTCGCCACCGACACGTTTGCCTTGGCTGCGAATTCCTTGATCGAGAGCCGGCGGATCGATTCGCCGAGCTCGAGGGCACAAAGACCGAGCTGCTGTTCGGTGGGGGTGAGGCCTTCGGCCCTGCGGATCTTGCGCTTGATGTCCAACGTAACCCCTCTCCTCGAGCATGAGCGCTTGCGATTGTACCCAAGCACTGGGCGGGCGGTTACCGCGAATCGGGGAGGCGCTTTCGCGGGGACCCTCGCTGTGCATACGTTCACAGCATCGCTGCGAACTGCGCAGGTGTCCTCGATGCATCCATCAAGTCGTATCTTTTGGCCGTGCGCCGCATACCGCTCGAGTACGTCCGCCCCTGCCGCGCGGGATCTTCCTTTGCCGTGCATGTTGGTGCCCTCTGCACGCGACCGTATTCCGATGTCGTCTATTTTCCGCTGCGAGTGCATTTGGTTGAGGGGAGGGGTTCGCTTTTGGCGCGTACGAAATGGCTTTTGCTTCCGCTCGCCGCCGGTGAACGGTAGAAAAATTCGGTTAAACGGTCTTCCAAATGTCCGGAAAAGAGACAAATTCTTATATTGTGTACGGATTATGAATAGTTAACCAAGGCTATCTGCGCAGGTAGAGGGATTGTTTTAAATTTTCGGAAAACTTCCTTCCAAAAACAGCGGAAGGGGAGCAGATGGATTTTGGAAGCCCACTTTTCTAAACTTTTCCGTGCAGGAAAGGAGGGACGAATGGTCGAGGACGACAGCCAGATCGTGCGCTACGTGTTGGCGAACCCCGGTATCTCATCGGCGGACCTGAGTCAGCATTTCGACGTGAGCGAGCGTACCATCCGCACGTACGTCAAGCGCGCCAATGAGCGCCTCGATGGATTCGCCCGCCTGGTCAAAAAGAATCGTGGCGGCTACTCGGTTCAGGTTACCGACGGCCCGGCGCTCAACGCATGGCTCGAGTCGATGCACATGAACATCGCCCGCGGCAACATGCAGCCCGAGGACCGCGTGGCCTATCTTCTCAACGACCTGCTCGACCGCACCGACTGGGTGACGGTCGACGAGCTCTGCCATGCCCTCTGCGTCTCGCGCCCCACCGTCTCGGGCGATCTCAAGCGTGTCGAGGAGCGCCTGGAGGAGTTCGGCCTCAAGATCGAGAAGCGCCCGCACTACGGCATTCGCGTGGTCGGCGAGGAGCTCTCGCGTCGCCTTTGTCTGGCGAGTTCCGTGGTCGAGTCCCTCGCGCGCGAGGAGGCCGCAACCGGAAAAACGCTCCCCGGGGGGGCTGACAAAACGGCCATCGTCGAGGGCGCGCAGGCCGGCCCGTGCCGCATGACCTCGCTCGACAAGATCGCCAAGATCGTCGACGCCGCCGTCGATGAGTTCGACTTCCAGATCAACTCGCTCACCTACCAGAATCTGCTCGTGCACATCTCCATCGCGCTCATGCGCATCCAGGAGGGCAACTACGTGCCCGTCGACCTGGGCGCGAACGCATGCATCTGCGACGGACGCGTGACCGACGTGGCTGCGGGTATCGCCGCGCGCATCAAGGACGAGCTCGGCGTGGAGCTGCCCGAGAGCGAGCAGAGCTACATCGCCATCCACCTTGCCGGCAAAGAGACGATCGCCGACTCCGATACCGCGCCCGAGGGCGAGGAGGGCGAGTCCGCCGGTCTCGTCATCTCCGAGGAGGTCTGGGGTGTCGTTTCCCAGATGCTCGAGGTCGTGTGGAAGTCGTTCCGCTACGACTTCAGGGATGATCTTGAGCTGCGCATGAATCTCGCACGCCATATCGTTCCGCTTGCCGTACGCCTGCGCTATCACCTGCATATCGATAACCCGATCCTCACCGACATCCGCCGCCGCTATCCGCTCGCCTATTCCATGGCACTCGATAGCTCCGCGGTGCTTGCCGAGCACTACGGCGCCACGCTCTCCGAGAACGAGGTCGGCTTTATCGCCATGGCCTTCGCCCTCTCGCTCGAGCGTCACCGCACCGAGCTGCCCAAGAAGAACATCCTTGTGGTGTGCGCCTCGGGCCGCGGCTCCGCGCGCATGCTCGAGTACCGCTACCGCCAGGAGTTCGGCGCCTACGTCGACAGCATCCAGACCTGCGACGTCGCCCATGTCTCAAAGGCCGACTTCTCCAAGATCGACTACGTGTTCACCACCGTTCCTTTGCGCGAGGCCCTGCCCGTGCCGGTGCGCCAGATCGAGTTCTTCTTCGACGATGCCGAGGTGCGCGAGGTGCGTCGCCTGCTGAGCACGCGTGAGGCCGATGCGCTCGACCCGAGCTTTGCCGCGCGCTTCTACAAGGAGCTCTTTTTTGCGCACAAGACCTTTGCGAGCAAAAAGGAGGCACTCGTCTTTCTGTGCAAGCAGATGGAGGGAACGGGCAAGGTTGCCGAGAACTTCTCGGAGCTCGTCATGCGCCGCGAGGACTGCGTGGCCACGAGCTTTGGCAACGAGGTGGCCATGCCGCACCCGCTCGAGCCCGTCTGCGACCGCTCCTTTGCGGCCGTGGCCCTGCTCGACGAGCCGCTCGATTGGGGCAACGGATCCGTCAAGGCGATCTTCATGGTTGCCATCTCAACCGAGGACAACGACGAGCTGGGCGGCATGTTCGACATTCTCGCCGAGGCCTTCAACGACGCCGACGGCATCTCAAAGCTCATGCAGAACCAGAGCTACGAGGCGCTCATGGACCTATTTGCCGCGCATTCCCGCGCACGGGCCGGAACCGACCGGCACGCAGCTTAAGGCACCTCGCCGGCCGCTTTGCAGCCGGTGCAGATAGCAAGGAAGAACGTTTCGACGACACATCTGAAAGGAGGAAAACGACATGGCAGAGGAAACCCAGGATACCGAGATGATCTCGTTCGGTCTCATCGCCGCCGCCGGTCAGGCGCGCAGCTGCGCGTTCCAGGCTCTCGAGGCCGCCAAGGAGGGCGACTTCGAGAAGGCCGACGAGCTGATGGGCGAGGCCGAGAAGGGTGGTCTCGATGCTCATGAGCAGCAGACTCAGCTGCTCGTGCAGGAGGCCAACGGCAACCACGTCCCCGTCGACGTGATGCTCGTCCACGCACAGGATCATCTGATGACCTCGATGCTCGCTCGCGAGCTGATCTCCGAGATCATCGAGCTTCGTCGCGAGCTCGCGGCAAAGTAGCCCACGGCAGCGCGGGACGGGCAAAGACCCGCCCCGCCGGCGGTGCCGAAAACCGCCACCACGAATCTCGCCGGATGCACCCGGCAAAAAAGATGGGAGTTACCAATGAAGGTTCTGCTCGTTTGCGCAGGCGGTATGTCCACCAGCATGCTCATGAAGAAGATGGAGAAGTACGCGGCCGATAACGGCATCGCCGACTTCTCGATCGACGCCACCGGTGTGGGTGACCTCAAGAAGGCCGCCGACGCCGAGATCCTCCTCCTCGGGCCCCAGATCTCCTATCAGGAGAAGAACGTCCGCAAGAAGGTCGGCGACGACAAGCCGGTGGCCGTGATCCCCATGGCCGACTACGGTCGCGGCAATTGCGAGAACATCTTCAAGCTCATCGACGAGACCCTCGCCTAAGCACGAGGCCTCTCTTTGCAAGAAAAGGTGAGCTGATCCATGGCTAAGAAAAAGAAGAAGGCCAGAAGGCACGTGCCCACGCCCGAAGAAGTGCAGAGGCGCCGCAACATCATGTCGGACGAGGAGTGGGAGCGCCGCGAGGAGAACGAGCGCAAGCTCAAGCTCCGCAACGCCAAGAACACCCGCTTTATGTTCGTCCGCTACGCGTCGAGCGCGATGGTGTTCGTCAACCTCTACTGGGCGGCCCTGATCGTGATCTCGGGGTTCACCTGGGCTATCGCGGTTCCGGCTATCCAGATGCTCGGCTTTATCGTGGCCGTGCTCGAGTGCGTCCAGATCCTGCACAGGAATTCGGACTATCTCAAGAAGACCTTCTACATCGCTTGCGCGTCGATCGCGATCGATCTTGCCGTGGTCGGTATCACCTTCTTGCTGGGGAAGGACATCTTCTTCCCCTTCTTTGCGACCGGAACGGTGGGCGCGGCCGTCGTGCTCGCCTGCCTCGCAGTAAAGCTGGTGATCGTGCGCAAGGTGCTGCGCGTGCGCGACGGTCACGATAAGGCTTACGACCGGTATATCGAACTACTATCGGAATAAGGGAGTCTAATATGTTCGATTTCCTGGAGAAGTACATCATGGGTCCCATGATGAAGTTCTCGCAGCTTCGCTTTGTCCGCGCCATTACCCAGGCCGGCATGTCGACGATCGCCTTCACGATCGTCGGCTCCATGTTCCTCGTTATCTCCGTCCTGCCGCAGGCATTCCCCGTGCTCACCGGCATCTGGGCGGCCTCCTTCGACCACATCACCCCGCTCTACATGGCGGCTTACAATGCGTCGATGGGCATCATCTCGGTGTACTTCCTCATCGTCACCACGTATGAGTACGCCAAGATCATCGCCGAGGAGGACGAGGTCAACATCAACCCCGTCACCGCTGTGGGCATGGGCTTCTTCGCCCTGTTCATGCTTATGTGCGAGTACACGTTCAAGGACGGCACCTTCGCTCTGGCTTCCGATCCCAAGAACGGCATCTTCAACGGCTATGCCTCCGGCTCCGGCGGCCTCGCCGACCTCGCCGCCATCGGCATCTTCACCGCGTTCATCGTCTCTTGGTTCGTGACCAAGATCTACGAGCTCTGCGTTAAGAAGAACATCGTCATCAAGATGCCCGAGTCCGTTCCCGAGGGTGTTTCGCGCGCCTTCACCGCTCTCGTGCCTGGTGGCATGATCGCCGTCATCTGCATGGTCGTCAACGGCGTCCTCACCGTGCTCGGCACCAACATCTACGACCTCATCGCCATCCCGTTCGGCTTCGTGGTCAACCTCACCGGTACCCTCCCGGGCCTCCTCGTGATCTACTTCCTGATCCACGCCCTCTGGCTCGTCGGTATCCACGGTGCCACCATCGTGACCTCGCCGCTCACCGCCATCACCCTTGCCAACGTTGCCACCAACGTCAACGGCGGCTGCCAGGTGTTCGCCGGCGAGTTCAACAACGCCTTCGTCACCATCGGTGGCTCCGGCGGCACGCTCGGCCTCTGCATGTTCATGTGCTTCCTTGCTAAGTCCGACCAGCTCAAGTACCTCGGCCGTTCCGCCATGGTCCCGGGCCTCTTCAACATCAACGAGCCCCTGCTGTTCGGTATCCCCATCGTCTACAACCCCAACCTGGCCATTCCGTTCTTCCTGGCTCCCATGGCCGAGGTCGTCATCGCCTTCTGCGCCATCACCTTCGGCATCGTGCCGCCCGTGATCGTCCAGATGGCTTGGCCGACCCCCATCGGCATCGGCGGCTTCCTGTCCACCGGTGGCGACATCCGCGGCGCCCTCCTTGCCGTGGTCTGCGCTGCTGTTTCCGCAGCCATCTACTTCCCGTTCTTCAAGGCCTATGACGCCAAGCTCCTCGCCGAGGAGAAGGCTGCCGAGGCCGAGGCTGAGTAAGCCGACGGTGTAGCCTGCGAGCGGTGACGCAGCCCCGCTCGCTCCTGGGCCCGCGCCCCGCTTGCGCGGAGTGCGGGCCTTTATTTTGCGTATCCGGCGCTTATCCGGATACGCCCCCTGCTCGCGTTCGGCCGTGCTCGGATCGGCGCGAACGCGAGCAGGGGGCGGCAGATACGACCGCTCCTAGGTGCGATGCGAAAGAGAGGATACACGCATGGCTTTTCCTGAAGGATTCCTGTGGGGCGGCGCCGTTGCGGCCCACCAGCTCGAGGGCGGCTTCGATTGCGATGGCAAGGGGCTTTCGTGCATGGACGTGACCACCTCGGGTGACCAGACGCATCTGCGCCGGTTCACCGGTGAGGAGATCCCCGGCGAGAACTACCCCAACCGCGAGGCGATCGACTTCTATCACCGCTACGAGGGCGATATCGCGCTCATGGCCGAGATGGGCTTTAAGTGCTTCCGTACCTCTATCGCCTGGAGCCGCATCTTCCCGAACGGCGACGACGAGCAGCCCAACGAGGGCGGCCTGGCGTTCTACGACCGTCTCTTCGACTGCTGCCTCTCGCACGGCATCGAGCCCGTTATCACGCTCAGCCACTTTGAGATGCCGCTCAATCTCGTGAACAAGTACGGCGGCTGGCGCGATCGCCGCTGCATCGACTTCTTCGTAAAGTTCGCTACCACCTGCTTTGAGCGCTACAAGGACAAGGTCACCTACTGGATGACCTTTAACGAGATCAACAATCAGGCAAACTACGACGAGGACTACGCGCTCCTCGCCGATTCGGGCATCGTGGCACGCGAGGGCGAGAATCGCGAGCTCACCATGTACCAGGCCGCCCACTACGAGCTCGTGGCGAGCGCCAAGGCCGTGGCCATCGGACACGCCATCAACCCCGATTTTGAGATCGGCGCCATGATCGCCATGTGCCCGATCTACCCGGCAACCTGCAAGCCCGAGGACATCCTCATGGCCCAGAAGGCCATGGAGCGCCGCTACTACTACGCCGACGTGCACGTGCGCGGCGACTACCCGGCGAACATCGTGGCGCTCTGGGAGCGCAAGGGCTACGAGCTCGACATCACCGCCGAGGACATGGTCTGCATCGCCAACGGCTGCGTCGACTACATCGGCTTTAGCTACTACATGAGCTTTGCCACCGAGTGGAAGGGCGCCGACGTAAACCCGCACTACGAGTACGTCGAGGGCCGCGACCTCGTGAGCAACCCCAACCTCAAGAAGAGCGACTGGGGCTGGCAGATCGACCCGGTGGGCCTGCGCTACGCGCTCAACTGGTTCACCGATATGTACGATATCCCGCTCTTCATTGTCGAGAACGGCTTTGGCGCCTACGACAAGGTCGAGGAGGACGGCTCGATCCACGACCCGTACCGCAGCGACTACCTGCGCGCGCACATTGAGCAGATGAAGCTCGCCGTCGAGGAGGACGGCGTGGACCTTATGGGCTACACCCCCTGGGGCTGCATCGACCTCGTGTCGGCCGGCACGGGCCAGATGGACAAGCGCTACGGCTTTATTTACGTGGACAAGAACGATGCCGGCGAGGGCACGCTCGAGCGTTCGCGCAAGGACAGCTTTGCGTGGTACAAGCACGTGATCGAGACCAACGGCGAGGAGCTCTAGGCTCGGGTCTCGTGAGCGACCGATACCTGCCCGCAAACGAGCGTGCGCGGGCAGGTGTCGAGAAGTGTCAGCGCGGGGCGAGCGTACCCGCGAGCTGGCGAAAATAAGTATCCGATGAGGCGGCGGTTCTTGCGATGGGGCCGCCGCCTCATCAATACTCGGTCTGTTTGACTGACGCCCGCCCGAACGTGTTTGCGCGGGGCGGAGCGGTCTGCGCGGGCCGGCGGCGATGGGGTAAAGTCCGCTGCCCGGGCGTGCGCTCGATGGGAAGCAACAGGGGAGAAGCATGAAGCAACTACAGCTGCGCTACAGCGCGCTCCAAGGGTTCAACTTTGTCGCCACGTGCGCCGCGTGCGCGTTCGTGGCCATCTTTTTGCAGTACAAGGGCTTTGACAACACGCTTATCGGCGTGACGACGGCCGGCGCCTGCGTGTTCTCGATCTTTTTGGGCCCGATACTCTCGGCGCTTTTGCAAAACATCGCCGCGCTCACCATCCCGCGCGTGTTCGACATCACCTTTGCGCTCATGTGCGTGACCTTCGTGGCGATCGCCTATCTGCCGCTCCCCAACGTGATCATCATGCTCGTGTACGTGTTCGTCTACGCCATGCTCATGTGCACCCCGCCCCTGCTCTCGCAGGTGGCCATGGGCTACGTGCGCCGCGGTCAGACGCTCAACTTCGGTCTTGCGCGCGGCACGGGCTCCATCGCCTACGCCATCACCGCCGTGGTGGTGAGCAGCCTTGTGGAGTGGTTCAGCCCGCTCGTGATCGCGCCGGTGTTCGTGGCGAGCTCCGCCATCACGCTCTGGCTCATCCATACGCTCCCGGGCTACACGGAAGAGACGGAACCGACCGGTGCCGATGCGGGCAAAAAGGGGAGTGCCGCGGCAGATGCGGCCGATAAGCCCGTGGGCTTTGTGGGTTTCGTCTTTCGCTACCGGCTCCTCATGCTCGTGCTCCTCGGCTTCTGCCTCAACTTCATCGCGTCCTCGTCGCTCTCGACCTATCTCATCAACATCGCCCAGAATCTCGGCGGCGACACGGCGACTCTCGGTATCGGCACGTTCTGCATGGCGGCGAGCGAGCTGCCCATGATGACAATCATGCCCAAGCTCCGCCGCAAGCTCGGCACGGGCGGCCTCTTCATGCTGGTGGGCGTGGCCTACATCATCCGCAACAGCCTCATCTGCCTGGCACCGAACATCCCCGTGCTCTTTGTGGGTCTCATGTTCCAGGGTCTCTCGTACGGCATCCTGATGTCGCTTATCGCCTACTACGTGGCGGAGGAGTGCGGCGTGGCCGACGAGATGCTCGGCCAAACCTTCATCGCCGTCATGACCACGGGCATCGGATCGTCGGTCGGCAACTTTGCGGGCGGGATCCTGCAGGACTCGCTCGGCCTTGGCGCCATGCTCGCCTTTGCGCTTGCGGTCACGTTCGCGGGCTCGGCCGTGCTGCTCGTCGCCGGCGTGATCCAGCGCCGTCGCGAGAGTGCCAAAAAGTCTCAGCAGAAGGCGGCCTAGCGCGCCTGCTTTCGAAAAGAAGTGTCCAAATCGCGCGCCAGTCTTGTTCATGCAATCTGACCTGCGAATACTGTAACCATAAGCAAAGGGAGGCGCCTCTTGCCGCTTATCCCATCTCGGACGAGCGCGTCTCCCTTTGCCTGGGCTAGTTAATTTTAGCGCGGCCGTGCGCCGCGTTATTGCCATAGAAAAGGAGAAACACATGGCAAAGATCGAGTTCCCCAAGGGCTTCTTCTGGGGCGGCGCCACCGCTGCCAACCAGTTCGAGGGCGCCTGGAACGTGGACGGTCGCGGTCCTTCCGTCGACGACCACTTTATGGGCGGTTCCTACGAGAAGCCGCGCGAGATCACGCTCGACATCGATCCCGACAAGCTCTATCCCAACCACGACGGCATCGACTTCTACAACCACTACGAGGAGGACATCGCCCTCTTTGCCGAGATGGGCTTCAACATGTTCCGCATGTCCATCTCGTGGAGCCGCATCTTCCCCAACGGTGACGACGCCGAGCCCAACGAGGCCGGCCTCGCCTTCTACGACCGCGTGTTCGACTGCCTGAAACAGCACGACATCGAGCCGCTCGTGACCCTTTCGCACTACGAGATGCCCTATCACCTCGTCGAGAAGTACAACGGCTGGGCCTCGCGTGAGCTCATCGGCTTCTTTGAGAAGTACTGCCAGACCGTCTTCGAGCGCTATCAGGACAAGGTCAAGTACTGGCTCACCTTCAACGAGATCAACTGCGGCACCCAGGACATGGGCAATCTCTTCGAGACCTCGATGATCCAGGACTTTGAGGGCCCGGCCTCGGCCGTCCATACCACCGTGCAGCAGCGCATGCAGGCCCTGCACCACCAGTTCGTGGCGAGCGGCCGCGTGGTGCGCTACGCCCACGAGCACTTCCCGCAGTTCAAGATGGGCAACATGGATTGCTTCATCCTCTCCTACGCCGCTACCTGCGACCCGGCCGACGTGCTTGCCACCATGCAGGAGATGAACACCATGAACTGGTACTGCTCCGACGTGCAGGTGCGCGGCAAGTACCCGTTCTACGCCAAGCGCTTCTGGGCCGAGAACGACGTTGAGCTCGAGTGGGCCGAGGGCGACGCCCAGGACATCGCCGACGGCAAAGTCGACTTCTATACCTTCAGCTACTACATGTCGGGCACGGTGGGCACGCACAACGACCACGAGATGACCGAGGGCAACATGACCTTCGGCGGCAAGAACCCCTACCTCAAGTCCACCGACTGGGGCTGGCAGATCGACCCGACGGGCCTGCGCATCGCGCTCAACGAGATCTATGCCCGCTACGAGATCCCGCTGATGGTCGTCGAAAACGGCATGGGCGCCTACGACGAGGTCGAGGCCGACGGCTCCATCCACGACCAGTACCGTATTGAGTACCTGCAGGACCACGTCAAGGCCATGGGCGAGGCCATCGCCGACGGCGTCGACCTCATCGCCTATACCTGGTGGGGCCCCATCGACCTCGTGTCGGCCGGCACCGGCGAGATGCGCAAGCGCTACGGCTTCATCCATGTTGACAAGTACGACGACGGCACCGGCACCTATGAGCGCCGCCGCAAGGACAGCTTCTTCGCGTACCAGAAGATTATCAAGTCCAACGGCACCGAGGGCTTGGAGTAAGTAGTCGGCTCCCCACAAGGCCCGACCTGGGGCCGATCGGCCTCCTCACGTGCGCCTGGTACGCCGCGTCGGCCGAAGCGACCCCATCTCGGGCCTTGTGGAACCCGCTCACGTAGTTGAGGACAGCCGACGCTGCGCGGGCCCCTGGCGGGCAATCTGCCGTTCAACTTCGGCGGCATGACCCAAAGGTCGATGCCGCCTCGTTTTGCGGCACCTTGCCTCGCCAGGAACCCGTTTGTTAGCTCGGCTTCTACCTGGGAGATCGTCTTTGTGGGGACGGTTCTTTTATGGTCTTAAGCCCGCGTTGTTTGGCCGGGGCGGGCGGTCATCCGTCTGCCCCGGTTTTGTTTTAAGGAGAGTGCATATGGCCAAACAGAAGATTCTCTTTCTCGATGTTGACGGCACCATCACCAACTACGAGAACCAAGTTCCCGAGTCGTGCAAGCGCGCGATCCGAGCGGCGCGCGCGGCGGGCAATCGCGTGTACATGTGCACCGGCCGCAGCAAGGCCGAGAACCCGCCCGAGATCACCGAGATCGGCTTTGACGGCATGGTCGGCGGCAACGGCTCCTACGTGGAGTCCGACGGCGAGGTCATCATGCACCAGCTCATCACGGCTGAGCAGTGCCGCCACATCGTGGATTGGCTGCACGGGCGCGGGCTCGAGTTCTATCTCGAGAGCAACAACGGCCTGTTCGCGAGCGAGAACTTCCGCGAGGCCGCACGTCCGGTGCTGCGCATCTATGCCGGCCGCAAGGGCATGCCGAACGCCGAGACGCTCGAGACCGCCGACCTCATGCACGGCATGGTCTACGGCGGCGAGCTCTATCGCGACGACCTCAACAAGGTGAGCTTTATCCTCTCGAGCTATCAGGACCATCTCGACTCCATCGAGGAGTTCCCCGACCTTGAGTGTCACACCTGGGGCGGCACGGGCGAGACCGCGCTCTTCGGCGATATGGGCGTCAAGGACATCTCCAAGGCGCATGCGGTGAACGTGGTGCTCGAGCACCTGGGGGCTGACCCCGCGGACGCCTACGCCTTTGGCGACGCCAAGATCGACATCCCCATGTTCGAGGCCTGTGGCACGGGCATCTGCGTGGCCTCTGGCGGCGACGAGGCCAAGGCGGCCGCCGACTACGTGACCACCGCCGTGGACGACGACGGCATCTGGAACGCCTTTGAACACTTTGGCCTCATGGGTTAGGCGGTTGCCGAAACACCGGCCGTTGATCCCGGCTTCATAGAGTGGTTGGGCACGTGGCCCCGATGCGCGGTTTGCTGTCGTGCATCGGGGCCTTTTCTGTGGGCGTGCGTATACGCGGGGTGTGTCCGTTGGGGGTGACCGGTCGGCCGGCGTTAAGCCGGTTCGTCCTCGGTGCACCGCTGCTTGTGCTGCGCACAGGAGATAGGGGGCGCGGGGCTGCTCGGCTTTGCTTGCTGGCCTATCTCCCTCTAAAACTTGGGCAAAAGCATCCCGCACTCGGTTCGGCCTGCTAAGCTTAGACGCGTGTATGCAACAAGGAAGGGAGCCCTCCATGGAGGCCTACAAGCAAGAGTTCATCAAGTTCATGGTCGAGGCCGACGTGCTCAAGTTCGGCGAGTTCACGCTCAAGAGCGGACGCAAGAGCCCGTTCTTCATGAACGCCGGCGCCTACGTCACGGGCTCCCAGCTCAAGCGTCTGGGCGAGTACTACGCCCAGGCCATCCACGACAACTTCGGCGACGACTTCGACGTGCTCTTCGGGCCGGCCTACAAGGGCATCCCCCTGGCCGTGGTGACCGCCATCGCCTACAGCGAGCTCTACGGCAAGGAGGTCAAGTACTGCTGCGACCGCAAGGAGGCCAAGGACCACGGCGCCGACAAGGGCAACCTCTTGGGCTACGAGCCCAAGGACGGCGACCGCGTGGTGATGGTCGAGGACGTGACCACCTCCGGCAAGTCCATCGACGAGACCTATCCCAAGGTGACCGCTGCGGCCGACGTTGAGATCAAGGGCCTGATTGTCTCGCTCAACCGCATGGAGGTCGGCAAGGGCGGCGTCACCACCGCGCAGAAAGAGATCGAGGCCAAGTACGGCTTCCCCGTGGCGAGCATCGTCTCCATGGCCGAGGTCGTCGAGGTGCTCGAGGGCGATGTCATCACGCCCGAGCTCAAGGCCGCGATCGACGCGTACTACGAGGAGTATGGGGCCAAGGAGTAGGCGCCCAGATCGCTTGCTTGGTTTACTCGGTTGAGTTCAACCTGACGCCCGCCGGGGCGTTCCCCTCAGAAACGTCCTCGGCACATGGAAGGGCCCGTTCGCCTCGCTCCTAGGGAGCGGTTGGCGGACGGGCCCTTCCGTGCCTGCGGAATGTTTCTGAGGGGAACGCCCCGGCGGGCTGACGGCAACTCGGCTGAGCGGATGGCGCTCGCGCTCTGGAGGTCGCGGGGGAAATAATAATTTGCGCTCGGTTGAGATGGGCCCCGTGCTGCAGGGATTTCGGGCATCTATGACGTTGCTGCGGAGGCTGTCCTCGGAATCTTTCGGTCCTGATGCCCGCCCGCGGCTTCCGCTCAAAAACGTCCTCGGCCTAACGAAGCGCCGCTTGCCCTGCTCCTTCGGAGCTGCGGGCAGGCGGCGCTTCGGGCCTGCGGAATGTTTTTGATCGGAAGCCCCGGGCGGGCTGCTGGTAACTGGGCTGGAAGTCCGAATGACAATACCCCGGGTGGCTGATGGGGCCTCGGCTGCGCGGGTGGTGCTCGCGCTCTGGAGGTCGCGGGGGAAATAATATCTGCGCTCGGTCGGGGCGGGCTTGGCGCTTCGCGAATTCTCCGTTCGACCCGGGAACGCTTGGGTGCATGAGAAATGAAAATGGCCCCGGCCGCTGATAGACGGCCGGGGCCATAGTTACGAAGCGGATGTTCTCGGTCGCTACCTCTTCTTGCGCTCGGCGGCGATGCCGGCGGCTGCGGCGAGGAGGCCGAGGAGGACCAGCGCGGCGACGGCGAGCGGGGCGCTGTCGCCGGTGGCGGCGAGCTTGGTGTCGGCCGAGGTCGCGGTGGTCGTGACCGTGGTCACGGTCTCGGCGGTGCTGTTCCCCTTTTGGTCGTCCTTCTTGGACTCCCGCTTCTTCCAAGTTGCCTTGAGCTCAAGGTCGGCCTTCACCGGGGTCGTGAAGTCGTAGGTCTTGCCGTCGAGGGTCCAGCCGGCGAAGTCGTAGCCGGAGCGCGTCGGGTCCGCAGGGCGCTCGGCGCACTGTCCGTCGGCCACGGACTGGGAGGCGACGGGCGTGCCGCCGGCGGAGTCGAAGGTCACGAGGTGCGCCGCAGCGTCCTCGCCGCTCTTCGACCAGCGGGCGTAGAGGATGAGGTCGCCGGTCACGGGCATCTTGAAGTCGTAGGCGTCCTCGGAGTCCTCGGCGTACCAGCCCTCGAACTTGAAGCCCTTGAGCTTCGGGTCCGCCGGGCGCTCGACGGTCTCGCCGTCCTCCACGGTCCGGGCGGGGACGGCGGTGCCGCCCGCGGAGTCGAACACCACGAGATGGGCGAGGGCGGCCTCGCCGCTCTTCGACCAGCGGGCGTAGAGGGTGATGTCGGAGGTGACCTTGCTGTCGAAGTCGTACTCCCCGCCGTCGGCGGTGGACCAGCCCTCGAAGTCGAAGCCTGCGAGCGTCGGGGCGTCCGGCTCCTTGGCGCACGCGCCGTCGGCCACGGTCTGGGGACCGACCGCCGAGCCGCCGGCCGAGTCGAACGTCACGGTGTGGGCGCTGACGGGCTCGCCTCCGCGCGACCACGACGCGTGGAGGGCGACGTCGGATACCACCTTGGCCGAGAAGTCGTACTCATCGCCATCATCGGTGAGCCAGCCCTCGAATTCGAAGCCGTCGAGCTCGGGGTCGGCGGGCCTGGTCGCGGTGCCGCCGTGGGCGACGTGCTGCTCGGCCACCTCGGTGCCGCCGGCGGAATCGAACGTCACGGCGTGGAGCTCGACGGGCTCGCCCTTCCTGGACCATCGGGCGGTAAGCTCGAGGTCGGCGGTCACGG